>CALZMY010000042.1 GCA_945788675.1 uncultured Gammaproteobacteria bacterium
AACGTTCTCAACTGGTTTAACGCTCTCAGCTCTCTTAGTGTTTTCATCAGGTTCAGCACTGACAATCACTTCATCGCTATCATTGACTGTTTTGGCAATGGCTGTCATCAATGCGCTCTTCTGATCGAGATTCTGCACCAGATTGATCACAAAATCCTCATCGGGTACCGCTTTTAATCCTCTGCAAAATTCATAAAGGGCTTCTCGTGTTGCGGCACCCAGCACACCGTCCGCAACAAGATCACCAGCCACTTTCTGACTACCCCCCTCTATTTGACGTAAGGCATTCTGAATACGTTCAATACGCGACTTATCTACCGTTAACAGGTAATCACTATAGGTCTCTTTTTTTAAAGCGGCTTCGCAACCGTTCTCCTGCGGCTGTGCTAAAACAGAAAATGGCACCAGCAGCACACACATCAGCAACACAATTGACACAGACCAGTGTCGACGATAATTAATAAACCTGTTATTTATTGTGCATCTCATCGTCATTTCCTAAAGTGTCTTCCCTTCTTTTCTCAGCTCTTTGGTGACCCCAATCACCAGATCGTCCTGGCAGATGGTGTCACTCTCCCTGCGCAGGGCGCTCAACGCACCATATCTAATGACATTGATGATAGCGCCACCTGACAACTCATACTTCTCTGCCAGTCGCTGAAAACAGACATCATTATTAATTTTACATTTGCCATTGAGCGCTGCACGCCACAGGCGTCCTCGCTCATCGACATCCGGCATTGAAAAATGGACCAGTGATTGAAATCGGCGTGCAAAGGCCTCGTCGATATTCGCCTTAAGATTGGTCGCAAGAATAGCAACACCGGGAAAATCCTCTACCCGCTGCAACAGGTATGCAACCTCCTGGTTAGCATAACGATCGTTTGCACTGGAGGCCTGCGTACGTTTACCAAACAGCGCATCGGCCTCATCGAAAAATAGTATCCAGTTTTTTCTTTCCGCCTGATTAAACACATTAGCGAGATTCTTCTCTGTCTCTCCAATATATTTTGAGACCACCTGCGATAGATCGATGCGATATACATCCATACCGGTTTCAGCACCGAGAAGCGCGGCAGTAAGTGTCTTACCTGTTCCCGGAGGCCCATAAAAAAGCGCGCGATAACCGGGTTTGATGATGCGCGCTAACCCCCAGGTCTCCATAATCGTTTTTTGATGCTTGATCCATGCACTGACATTGGCGACCTCATCCATGACTTCCTGCGCCAGCACCAGATCACTCCAGTCAAGACCGCTTTCAATACGTTTCGCTGGGAACCCATTGCTGAAATCAGGTCGATGGCGAATCCCGGTGGTACAGCGATTAACTGTTTCAGTACTGACACCCAGCGTACGACTGAACGCTGCCTCCTGAGAGCCTTCATCACCAAAAGAGAGTAGATTGTGGCTAACAAAGGGGTGAGACTCATCAAAATAACGCATGACGTCAATGCGTTTTTTGAGGTCATTTCCGCCAATCAAAAAAGCAGCTGTCTCACAGGTAGGCAGGAAACCACCATGTACCTTTCCCTTCCAGCCACCAAACTCTGTATAACCTCGCCCGGTGTTGCCATTGGTGATTAGCAAGGTATCTAGTGCCTGCGGGCGCAGGTGGACAGTCAGGCCAAGTATCAAAATCAGACGCTCATCAAACTGTAGCTTATGTTCCCTGACCAGTGCTGCATATTCCGAACTATCATCGTCCAGCGACGGCGGTGTGATCGCATAGATAGAATCATAATCACACGCCTGTTCAAAGTAGAGCCTGATGCGCGTATCAAGCACCTGGCTAAGCCAGTCAATTTCGTTTTCCAGTGTATCTAATCTCGTAGATGCAGACATCAACTCACCTATCGCCACTCAACATGGATAACACGCGGCATCCACGAATATTTGATCGTGGTATAGCTCCATGGCAGGCGGTCAAGCAACATGTCATAGCTACGCGGTTCGACCAACAGATGCCATTGATCGTCCTTAAGTTGCAACCTGCCTTCGCGCTTCAAAAAGGAATCCCTTAATCCGCCAACAGAGGTATTACCAACCCCCTTCCAGTTCTCAATGGCAGCTGACAGCAATCCATCGATCAGCGCCTTTTCTTCATCCGTGACAAGAATATCTCTCATGACAGGCCTGGCTGATTCCACGCCACAGATCAACTTATTCAACACCATCATATATTCGGGGGCCTCGCCCACACCATCAACCATATACTGCAGCGCATGTACGGCGCGCGCACTGGCAGTCTGACTGGAAAACTCCCCACGCTCAACCAGCCCCAGCCTTTCAAACAGTGTTGGGAGATATGGTGCAAGCAATACCTGCCCTGCATTCTTGATATAAACTGCCGCGCCAGAATATAGAGAGCCATCGAGATGTGATTGATGATTGTTATCAGAGCCACCCGGGAGATTTGGGAGATTCGCATCAAGCAGTTCTGCATCACTACCAGGACGCTGCTGCAAGCCATTAACATCAAATGTGACAGAAAGGTGTTTAATTGCCTCCAGAACAGTTGCTCGCCTATCCGTAGCGCCAGTGCGACTCAAGTGAGTAATCAGCCTTGCAATAATAATTTCCGCCTCGCATCCAGAACGCGCTATCAGGTAATTTGCTAACACCCTGATAAACGCCGCTGGACTTATGCGTGGTCCGGAAAAAATGTAACGACTACAAAAAACCAGGTAGTCACGTCGTAACTTCAACCACCGCTCCTTATCGAGAAGATTTTCCAGCGCATCAATCAACAATTCTGCGTGCGGATATAAAATACGATATCGTTCACCACCTGTCATAGAAAGCATCTTTTTCAATTTCACTTCATTGATGTAGGTTGAAATACGACGCACTCTTTTTTCATTCCCAAACAATTCTCTGACATACGCTATATCTGATGCGCCGGAATTACTCAAAAAACCTTCAATAATTCTTTCAAGCCAGGCGGCCTCTTCACCAACAAGCGGCTGATCTTGCTCAAGTATCCGCAGCAGAAATTCCCTCGTGTGAACAGCACCTATCACATCACTTTCATTAGCCGGTATTGTTGCTGAAGAAAAGTCGGGCAAGGTATCACGCTGCGCAGGTTCCTCTGCAAGCTCATCGATAATTACCAACAACTCCCGCGCATAACGATTCCGCTCCCCAATCACAGCAAACCTCTGTTGCATAACACTAAGCAGTTCACGATACGAGCAATTATTGTGCGCGGCCATCTCTCTGAGCATGCAACCACAGTATTCCTTTTTGTTAAAACGACTACCACGCTCAATCAAAAAAAAGTCAAATGTAAAGCCCCATAAACGATGTTCATCACGCAATCCTGGTTGATTAGCCGACCTCGGCAGATCATCCACTGTGGTTATATTTCGCGATGAAAGTGCACTACTGAGCAGTGCAACGGCAGTATCAACAAACTCCTTTGCCCCTGGATCAAGCAGTCCAACCAGGTCACGCAGCTGATCTGACGACAATGCCCGTACCAGCGCACTCCTTATCGAAGCCGTACCGCCATGCAGCCTGACCAGACAGGAAAGTAACGCTGAGTGCGTCTTAAAAAAATAGTCCCACTGTGCGGCAACTGCATTTAAACCCGTTGCATCACCACTGGAAATCGATTCAGACAGGGTAGTAGCCCGCATTTCTCTGGCCTTTTCCTGTCGCGATATTGAGACCATTCCCTCCTGCTGTTGGAAGCGACTCAAGATTTCCTGAAGATCGCCGTTGCCACTAATGGCCTGACCTCCTGCACCCAGGGTCTCGATCAATTGGCCAATAAAATTGGCTCCCTTGCACTCACATAAACAGTATAAAAATTGCTCGCGATCAAATTGATGCAATGCATCATAACTACCGAAATAGAGCAGCGCATAACCCCAGAAGTCGCGATACGCCTCCTCTCCAGAGCTGCCATTACGCATTGCCATTTTTACTAAAATATCCTGGCAAGATTTTATGTAGCCGACCTGTGTATGATCAATAACAGCACACCACTCATACAACATCGCCTCACTGAATTTTTCTATCACTCTATTTCTACATGAGGCGTAGAGCATGCTACGCCTTAAGATACCAGCGACAGCGCTCCTATCATCAGACAATAGCGCCGTCCATAACCGCTGCAACGTAACAGCATCACTATCATCAAGCGCAGTAATAAACGCGGACAGTGATACCACCTGATCGTTGCTGAGGTTGCCGCTAGTGACAGTATGCTCACTAATAGACCCGAGGATGTCATCTAGCTCCCTGGCGGCACCCGATTTTCCAGCAGCATTTTTTACCTGCGTCGACAAATAACTCCGCACTCGTTCAAATTGCGCTCTGTTCTGGACGGTACAACGCTTTATAGTAGCTACCACCACAGCAGATACATCGTTACGACTGTAATGTAGGCGCAGCAATATACCAATAACACTTGTCCATAAATCAGAAAGACACGCATTACGACTCTGCGTGCTGATCCGCTCCAACCAGCGATGAGAAAGTTGACAATCCGCCAAATGCGCCAGTAGCAATGCAACAGTATCAAATTTTTCATGCAGAAAGAGGCGCGCGATCTTTATCAACCCTTCCTGAGGCAACAGATCCGCCAGCCGATCCAGTGCATCATTTGGCGATAAAGTGGAAGTCAACAACCGGACAACAGCATCACCCTGTGATTCAATGACTCGCATAAACATCAACTGTATCGCAACAGTACTCTCTGCTTGACAGTGCCACGGAAGATAGCCATTGCGTATGAAATACTGGAGTGTCTCAAGATCAGAAGCAGTCGATTCAATCGTTACTACCCCCTGACTATCTTTAATTCTCGACTTTGCCTGATACTCGCGCAGCTGCTGTCGCAACCGCTCTCTGAGTCGATCAGCCATCTCTCCCTGATAATTTAGATATGGCACGACCCCAAGGTCCACCTCAAGTCGGTCTATCCTGAGTATCGAATGATCATCAGAACAGTCATTAAATGCATCATCAACCTCGCTCATCAACGTATCAGTCACAAACGTACTAAGCATCGCCTGCTCAGCAAAGGCCTCATCCTCCGTTGGAAACGAAACATCAAACAGCACCTCTTCTACGATATGCTGGCTATTCATTGCCATCACGTTGCTGTTCATGAAGAAACCTGATCAACGCCTTTGCGCTCTCATCTATCTTATTCGCGGATGAATCATTGCTTCCTCTCTGATCCAGCCAGCACTTATAGAGACTTTCAAAATGGTACATCGTGTCAAAATCCAACCAGTAGATATCCGCAAGGATGTGTGCCGGGCAATTGATTCTGACACTCTCTTCCGCCATGACCCGAAAGCGGGGATCATGGCAGCGTGCTGTCCATGCAGGAAAAATCACCGATATCCGAGATGAATAGAAACCTGCCGTAGCGATCTTTGAAAGTTCATCATCCTGAACACTGCCCTGCGGCCTGAGTAACAGGTGCTCCACCAGGTGAAGACCTTCACTTTCAACATTCAGCTGGATCAAAAAGCGGTGTAATTGAAGAATGTTCGCCTCCGCTTTTTCACGCGTTTCAGCGCGGCCAACATACCACCAGTCATTGGCTACGTCAGATTTGAACACCATTTGATAATCATTATCCGGCGCCAGACTACCTACTCGGAAGCGCTCCAGTGCCACGCCACCCTGTAACAGGGCATCACTAATCATGTTGTTTTTAAGCGGTATAAAAGCATCAAGGTTGTCGGTCACATCGATAACCGCTTGCGCTCCATCCTGGCGCTCATATCCAACCGGATAGAACTGATCAACAACATGCTCTTTGATATCACTCAGGTCAATCATCTTGAGCTCGTGGCTGCCACTCTCCAACGAGCAGTAGTCATTGTGAGCAATCACTTTCAGCCCCAGCTTGACCAGTGGTATCGTCAACGAACGACATTCTGTATGGTTAAAACCGAGCAATATCGACAGTCGATATTGCAATCCCGCAACATTGCCTGTATTCCACACAGGTTGTGATACATCAATTCCAGAGGCGCGCTCTTTGTCGAACTTTATGATCGACTCAAGGCAGGTAATTTTGTTTTTAACCATCACCTCGTCAAGCTCATCATCCTGATAGTAGTAGTTAAAATAACGTAGTGTCTTTTGCGTGAACTTCTGACCATAGAGTGCGAGCAAGTAGTCAAGCACACGCCCTTTACGCTCAAAGTAATCATCGTACTTTGACAATATAGCGGCAATCGCCTCGCCTGGCTGTTCGGGATAAAGCAGACCAATCTCCGCAATTACCTTGTCATTAATGACTTGATACCCATATGTATGACGCTGGCTATTATCAATAGAATAGAGTTTATCGAGTCGTGCGCAACTCGCGCTGAAATTAGCCATCACCTGCTCAAATAACAACAGGTATGATTTAAGCTGGCGTGTTTTCGCTATGGTCTCTGTTGACTCAC
>CALZMY010000043.1 GCA_945788675.1 uncultured Gammaproteobacteria bacterium
CGCGAGTGGCAACATAATCACAAGCGCATCTAATGTCTTGAGCATCAAGATCGTCAGAATCACATCACTGGAGAGATTTCCGCTGCTGGCATCTGCGAGATAATAGACAAAACGGTTACTGAGAAAGATCAGTAATAACACGGTCACTACCGCAATCAGCGTCAAAAACACTTCTTTCAGGATATAACGGCTGATTATCACCGCTCACACCCCAAAACCTGAATAAGGCTGTTAAATAATGTGATGAGCGGTGTAAAAATGGCGTGTTTCATGTAAAATTTTTCGGAAATGGTTTGCTTATGATGGATGGCATCATACCGCATAGGACAAACTGAAAGGAACTAAACGGGAAAATGCTGGCTGAAAACAGCTCATGACGCCAGACAATCCCCAGATGACACACATTAGCAGGAGTATTCATGGACTTTAAGATCGTCAACAGCACCATTGGAAAACAGCGTTCAGCATGCCTCGTCGTTGGCGTCTATGAATCCGGCAAGCTCACCGCCTCGGCAAAACATCTTGATAAAACCAGCCATAGCCATATCAGCAAGATCCTCAAAAAGGGCGACATTAAAGGTAAAGCATGTGAGACCCTGCTACTGCATGCAATCCCCAACAGTGATGCCGATCGAGTGCTGCTGGTGGGGTGCGGTAAAGAGATGGAGCTCAACGAGCAGAAATTCCATAAGCTCGCCACCGCCGCGACCCGAGCGCTCGACAAAATCGGCGTCAAAGAGTGCGTTAATTATCTGGGGGAACTCAAGGTCAGTGGGCGCGACCTGCCATGGAAGATACGCCAGATGGTTGAGGCAACCTGTGACGTGCTCTATCGCTTTGAAGAGATGAAGAGCAAAAAAAATCAGCGTCCGGCCTCAAACCTGAAGAAGGTCAGTTTCAATATCCCTGGCACCGCCAATCGTAGCAACTGCCGCAACGCAGCTAAAGTCGGACTTGCGATCGCCAACGGCATGACAATCACTAAAGATCTCGGCAACCTGCCCGGCAACGTCTGCACCCCAACCTATCTCGCCAACAAGGCCAAAGCGATCGGCAAAGGCAGCAGCAAGCTCAAGATCAGCGTGCTTGACGAAAAACAGATGACCACCCTGAAGATGGGCTCACTCCTCTCGGTAACACGCGGTAGCCGCCAGCCAGCAAAGCTGATCACACTCAACTATAGCGGCGGTAAAAAGAGCGAAAAACCCGTGGTTCTCGTCGGCAAAGGCGTCACCTTCGATTCCGGCGGTGTCTCGATCAAACCGTCACCCTCCATGGATGAGATGAAATATGACATGTGTGGCGCCGCCAGCGTCCTCGGCGTTATCGCTACCATCAGCGAACTAAATCTTCCGATCAACGTCGTCGGTGTCGTTCCTGCATGCGAAAACATGCCCGATGGCGATGCCAGTAAGCCAGGTGATGTCGTCACCAGCATGTCTGGCCAGACAATTGAGGTCTTAAATACCGATGCCGAGGGGCGACTAATCCTGTGTGATGCCCTCACCTACAGCGAGCGCTTCAAGCCAGCCGTCGTGATCGATATCGCCACACTCACCGGCGCCTGCGTGATGGCCCTTGGTAGTCATGCCACCGGCGTACTCGGCAATGATGACGACCTTGTCGATGATCTGCTAACTGCCGGCAAAAACAGTAACGACCGTGGCTGGCCACTGCCACTGTGGGACGAATATGATGCGCAGCTGAAGAGTAACTTCGCCGACATGGCCAACATCGGAGGACGCGAAGGCGGTACCATCACTGCCGCGTGCTTCCTCGCACGTTTCACCAAAGATTACACCTGGGCCCATCTCGATATCGCCGGTACCGCATGGCATTCAGGTGCCAGAAAAGGAGGTACCGGTCGTCCTGTACCGCTACTGACGCAGTTCATCCTGGATAGATGCGCTGGTTAACGATACAGGAATATATATCAGCGCATGACCCGCATCGACTTCTATATCCTGCCAGATAGCAGTGCCAACGGCCGCGAGCTCTTCGCGTGCCGCCTGGCAGAGAAGATCTATAAGCTCGGTCACACACTCTACCTGCACACAGGATCGGCCGAGCAGGCGCAACAACTCGACGAGCTGCTATGGCGCTATAAAGACAACAGTTTCCTGCCACATGCCATTGATGGCGAGCACCCGCAAGCAGCGCCGCCGATCCTGATTGGGTATAACGATGAGACCCCAAGTGATCCCCACAGCCACAGCGATGTGTTGATCAACCTCGCGCCATCCGTACCGGGGTTCTTCAGCCGTTTTGAACGTGTTGCCGAACTGATCAATCAGGCCGATGATCTCAAAACAGCGGGGCGGAAACGCTTCAAATTTTACCGAGACCGCGGCTACCCACTCGAGTCACACAACCTTTAGCTGAGGTGATGATTATGTCTGACCAGGAACAAAATGACACCAGGATCCCGGTGCTCAAAGATATGGTGGTGCCGGTAACTCAAACGACCACCTCCAAAGCAGTGGCTGATGCCAATTTAAGTGAGCAGGTAACAGAAGAACCCCCACCCTCACTACTCTCTTCAACGTTGCAAGCGGAGGTCGACGCGATCATTGAAAAGGCTCGGGCCGATTTTGACGCCACCATCGCACAGGCATTGCACGAAATGCAGCAACGCATCGAACGGGAACTCAGTGAACTGCACGTCCAGCTGACCAGCGATAACTGAGCAACCACTGCCACACATAAGCTGAGCGGAATGCCGCCCCCAATCAGCGCTCCAGCGCCGACATCGTCTTAAAGTTGCGCTACAATAGCGCACTTCACGCAGAATTCGGCTTTACAATAGACGGAACACCATGGAAAAGACCTACAACCCACAAGCGATCGAACAGCACTGGTACCAGACCTGGGAAAAAAATAGCCATTTTGCCCCCGCTGGCGAAGGCAGCCCCTACTCCATTATGATTCCGCCACCTAACGTCACCGGCAACCTCCACATGGGTCACGGTTTCAACAACACCATAATGGATACCCTCACCCGCTTTCA
>CALZMY010000044.1 GCA_945788675.1 uncultured Gammaproteobacteria bacterium
AGCACGGCATCGCTGGTGCCTGCTTTCATCCAGTTGTGGACATTGCGAAAGGTGAGCACCATATCGGCCGTGCCGGGCGGCGCGATCTCGGTTTTGTTGGGTGGGGCGAGTACGGTGACGATCGTTTTGCCATAGTTGGCTGGGTCTGCGGCGAGCTTGTCATTGAAGCGTTTGGCAGCACGTTTGGCCCAGTTGGCTCCTTCTTCGCCATCAAAACCAGCGGCGTAAAAGGTGCCTTCTGGTTTGAGATATGGTGCGAGGATTTCGGTGTACCAGCCACCGCCGGGGGTGACTTCAACCACGCTCATGTTACTTTTGAGGCCGAGCCAGGTGAGGGTCTCCAGCGGTTTACGATATTTATCACGTGCCTTATTTGCTGTGCTGCGGTGCTCGCCATTGATTGCCTGTAGCAGTTTTGTATCTGGGGGGGTGTTCGGTTCTGCATGGGCACTGGCAGCCAGTAACATTGAAAGAAGTGGAAGCCAGCGTGTCGCCCCGAATAACCGCTGGAGTTTGCCTGCTGTGCGTTGAGGTGAGTTTTCCATGTTGCGCTCCCTGTGATTAACCAAGATTGTTATCGAAAATGGTGAGTATGTGACTATACTATCGCTAATCAGTTTGTGCGCAGTCGGCGCGCTAAATATCGACTAAGTTTTACACAGGGGGTGATGAATGACAATTAGTGAATCGCAGGAGCATCCCGTCGATCAGGAAGACCTGGATCTGTTAAATATCAGTATCCAGCGCCTGCAGTGTGCAACCCGTTTGCTGGATGGTTTTCATCGTGGTCTGTTTGGTTTTTTACATTCACCCAAACGTACGATTAGTGTCAACTTTCCGGTCGAGATGGATGATGGTTCGGTGCAGGTCTTTCAGGGGTTTCGTGTGGTGCATAATCGAGTGTTGGGGCCGGGAAAAGGTGGTGTGCGTTATCATCCCGATCTCACCGTAGAAGAGGTGCAGTTCCTCGCGGCGGAGATGACGTGGAAATGTGCGCTGGTCAATATTCCGTTTGGTGGTGCCAAAGGTGGCGTGGTGTGTGACACCAAAGAATTGAGTGAAGATGAACTGCGTCGTATCACGCGCCGTTACATTACCGAGCTGGGGGACAACATCGGCCCTAATTCAGATATCCCTGCTCCCGATATGTACACCAACGCACAGACCATGGCGTGGGTCTATGACACCTATGAAGTGATGCATCCGCGGCGAAATAATCGCCCGGTGGTGACCGGTAAGCCGATTGAGCTGGGTGGTTCCTTTGGGAGACGCGAGGCCACAGCGCGTGGCGCACTCTTTGCGACACAACGTTTTCTTGAGCAGACCACGCTGTGCGGCTTCCAGGATCTTGACGGGGTGCACGTTGCAGTGCAAGGGTTTGGTAATGTCGGTGCGATTGCCGCACAACTGTTTGATGAAGCTGGTGCCACGATTATTGCGGTGAGTGACAGTCAGGGCGGAATCTATGATGAGCGGGGACTCGATATCGAGGCGGTACTGGCCTACAAGCAGACGCATCATACTGTGGTAGGTGTGCCGGAGACGATGTCGATCACCAATGAAGATCTATTATGTCTGGATTGCGACATTCTGATTCCTGCCGCGCAGAGTAATCAGATTCATAAAGGCAATGCGGCGGATGTTAAAGCGAAGCTGGTGGTGGAGGCGGCCAATGGTCCAACCACACCCGGTGCCGATGAGATTTTGTTTAAAAACGGGGTCTACCTGTTGCCTGATATCCTGGTGAATGCGGGCGGTGTGGTGGTCAGTTATTATGAGTGGGTGCAGAATTTCGAGAATGAGCAGTGGGAGCTTGAGGTGGTCAATCAAAAGCTGCAGCACAAGATTAACAGGGCGGTTGATCGCGTGGTAGATCGCTGGGGTGAATTGTCGGCTGAAATGCAGCATGACTCATCGAATGAAGAGGAGGGCGAAACCAGCCCCTGCATTGCGGTTGATTTGCGCACGGCTGCACTGGTGGCGTCGATTGAGCATCTGGTGAAGGTGACGTTATCACGTGGTATCTGGCCCTAAAAAGTTTGCCTCAAGCGCCGATAGCCCTATACAGGGAAATGGTTTTTTAGTTAGGGAGTCGAGATGACCGAACGTAGCATCAGCATTGCAGACCTTGCTGTGACCTTTGTCGAGCCGTCATCGACGCAGCAAAAGGTGATTGCCGGTCATTTGAACAAGCTGGGCTTGAGCCGGGTAGAGTGGTTCAAAGACGGTGGTTCGGCGCTCAAGGACATGCACCAGTATCAGCCCGACCTGGTAGTGAGCGCGATGCACCTGCCAGACATGAGTGGCACTGAACTGGTACAGCAGATGCGTGGAGACAGCGAGCTTGAGCATATCCCCTTTATGGTTGTCTCGAGTGAAAATTCAGATTTCTATCTGGAGCCTGCGCGCCAGGCGGGAGTGGTGGCGATCCTCCCTAAGCCATTTGACCCTGAAGACCTGAAGAAGGCGCTTTACTCGACCCTTGAATTTATCGAACCGGATAATGCAGAGCTGGCCGATGTCGATCTTGACGAGTTGTTAGTGCTGGTAGTGGACGATAGCGTGACCGCACGCAAGCATATCTGTCGTGTGCTAAAAAGTCTCGGCATTCAAAATATTGTGCAGGCGGTCAATGGCAAAGAGGCGCTTGAGTGCATGGAGGGTCGGCTGTTTGATCTAATTGTGACCGATTACAACATGCCGGAGATGGATGGACAGGAGTTGACTCGCTATGTGCGCGAAAAGGGTGTGCAGAAATCGATTCCCATCCTGATGGTGACTAGTGAGGCCAACAGCAGTCATTTGGCAGGGGTTAAACAGTCGGGGGTCTCAGCGTTGTGTGATAAACCGTTTGAGCCGGGCGAAGTGAAGTCATTGATCAAGAAGATTCTTAGTGAGTGATGATGAATGTGGCAACGGAAAACAGTATGGTCTCATCGGTAGAAAACATCAGTGGTTATCATGCTCACGTCTATTTCAATGAAAAAACGCTTGAGCAGGCACGAGATTTGTGTGAGCAGGCGGCAACAGAATTTGATATTCAGATGGGCCGAATGCATCAACGACCGGTCGGCCCGCACCCTTGCTGGAGCTGTCAGCTTGCCTTTACACCGCAACAATTTGCTGACGTGGTGCCGTGGCTGGCGCTACACCGTGGTGGCTTGACGGTGTTCATTCATCCGCAGAGTGGTGACGATTTGATTGATCACCGTGATTATGCAATATGGATGGGAACGGTCGAGTCGCTTAATCTCAGCCTGTTCACCAAATAGCGTTTTATCCTTTTTCCAGTTTCCAAATAGATAGTTGTTGTGAGAATGACATGCAAAATAAACTTTATCGCAGTGTGATGATGAACCGCTGGATGGTTGCGCTATTGCTGCTTGGTGCAATGGCATTTATGCCGGTAGCTGGCGGCGATATCTTCAAGTGTCGGGATGCGATGGGGCGCATCGCCTTTCAGGATGGCCCCTGCCATAGCGCAGAAAAAGAAGAGAAGGTTTTTATTGCGCCATCCCCTTCACCACCGCCTGTGGCTGTTGAAGCTGTCGCAGCCAGCGTTGAAAAGACTCTCGATTCCACAGCGCAGGCACCAACTAAGCAGGTGGCAGCGGGCAAAAATTTTGCGTGGCGTATATCCAAAGGAAAACAGCGTGGCTATTTAATGGGTTCGATCCACTTTGGTAAAGCGAGCATGTACCCACTGCCGGTTACTTTATTAAATGCCTTTAAAGGTTCCGATGCGTTGGTGGTTGAGGCCAATGTGGTGGATGCTGACCAAAATATGTTGGCGCAGACGATGATGAGTGGTGGTGTCTATAGTGATGGCACAACATTGAAGAAAGTGCTGGATGCTGATACATGGGGCAAGTTGAATGTCACATCAACCAGTCTTGGTATTCCTGTTTCAATGCTTGAAGGGATGCGGCCGTGGTTTGCATCGATGACATTGACTGCGCTGGCGTTAAAGGGTATTGGTCTTAATGAGGAGTTTGGCATTGACCGGCATTTTCTTGATTCAGCCAAAAAACAACGCAAGCCGATTCGCGAACTGGAATCGGTAGAGCAACAGTTAGCGTTGTTGAGCGGGCTTTCACAGAAAGTTCAAATTGGAATGTTGCAGCAGACACTTAAGGATGTGGAAAATGCAAAAGCATATTTCGATACCATGCTTACATCATGGCAAACAGGTAATCTGCAGGCGCTAGATAAAGTGGTTGCTGATGGTGTGAAAAAAAGCCCAGTCGGTGATGAAATTAACCGTTTGATGATCACCGATAGAAACATCGCGATGGCTAAAGGGGTGGATGCCATGTTGCGTGGTGGCTGCAACTGCTTTGTGGTAGTGGGTGCAGCGCACCTTGGTGGCGAGAAGGGGATGATCAAGCTATTGCAGGCGAAGGGGTATAAGGCAGAGCAGTTGTAGCAGCTGAAAGCGCTGACCTGACTCTCACACTTCTGTTGTGTAAACTTCGATGATTTTGTTGTCTATTTTATAGTTATGAAAAATAAAATAAGAATAATAGCTTTTTCCATTATATCGACTCTAATTAGTCGGCCCTGAAAAAGAATCAACCGATTGATTTATTGTGAAAAGGTTAGAAATTGTTCCCCAATCTTCGACCAGTTTTGTAAACTATCCGCTTCCTTTCTGGTCGAAATGAGGCGTGAAAATGCTCCCTGAAAGCCCTGGTACCTTGCCACAAAACAGCTTCTTCGATATCACCCAGCAGTTAAATCAAAACCATCCACTGTTAGCGTTAGGTCGCGCCCT
>CALZMY010000045.1 GCA_945788675.1 uncultured Gammaproteobacteria bacterium
TTCCGTACCTAATGGGTGTATTAAGGAACCTCTGATTAATTGTCATTGCGAGGAACGAAGTGACGAAGCACTCTCCTAACTTGATGAATCTTATAGTGCTGAGATTGCCGCGCTTCGCTCGCAATGACACATGACGTAATTAATCAGAGGTTCCTTAAGTTTAATACCGTGGCTGCATTATGCATGGCATAGATCAAATCAACTACTCAAACTGGGCATGTCCCGGTAGCTGGTTATATATACCATAATTTTGATGCTAACAACGTTGGGTGCATAATATTGCTTCGCGAGGATGAGTAGTTGCTTATTTATTATTCGTGTCCGGAATACCTTCGATATTAAAACGCAGCACCCTTATAATGCTTTAGCATGAATAACCGTCATTGATATCGCATCAGGGCGATCCGCTGACGCCACACTGTTTACGAGCATTACAAACGTCCTTCAGGGCCTGAATACCTGGTTTTCCCCGCCCCGATTCAGCTTCCTCGATAAAGGTTCGATAGCGCCAGCAAGCCTTTATTTCCATGTCTGGCCGGTCCCAGCGTCGCCAGTCCTGCTGAGACTTGATGAGCTGATATTCGGCACCGACATCCTGTTTTATCTTATGTTGCGGGGCGTTGCCGTCCCACCCGTGTGAGCCCACGGCGATCCGTTTGTCAGGATCGATCACCATCACAACATGACCGGTTGGATGCTGGGGGCGCTTGTCACGATAGACGACGAGGTCGCCAGTCTGCAGGTCGTCTGTATCACACCGCTCAAACTCATCCTTCATGGATGACTGTGGGCTGACCATCATCGCCGTGGTGAGATAGCGGTTCGTTTTATTATAGGGCAGTCCAGTGCGAGTAAAGGCAAACCACATGAAGCGTGAGCAGTCGATCCCATGTTGTAAATTTTCCTCATCACTGGCTTTGGACCAGTTATGTTGCTTATAGCCGAAACCATCAGTGATGGATGCATTGACCAGCCAGTCGCTCTTTTTTAATACCTTGTAGAGGGCGCTATTGCGATCATCGGGTAAATAGGGGGCAATATTAAAATTTGCGATGGTGAATTCCCGCTTGTCGATAGCGCGTGGAGATGTTTTGTCTACCTGAAAGAATTGTTGATTCGCCTTTACCTGTCCTGTGATGCTGGACAATGTCCAGGTGGTATCCTCAAGCGGCTCTGCTTCAAGACCAATGCCACGTGTACCAGGTTTCATCAAGTAGCGATGGAGTGTTTTATTGAGGCCGCTCATGGTGTGGGTGGCACGCGTTTTGGCAACCTGGGTGAGTTGGTGCCAGCGTACTGGGTTGGTTTCCTGGGTGCCAAAGAGCATGATATGGTCGTTGGTGTCGAGTGGTAGCTGTCCGGCGAAGGTTTCGGCAGCATGATTGAAGGTGACGCTCTCACCGGGTTTGAGCAGTACGGTGCGGCCATCGGCAGGAAGCCCAAACATACTGCCATCGGCGGAAAAAATGATGCCCCCAATGAGTAATGGATAAGGTGATTCTTCCACAAGTTTTACCTTTATATGCCAACGATGGCAGAGGGGAACGACCTGGTGTGTGTTAGGTTCGGCTTGTTCCCACGCTCCTTTTGCGCATGCCGTTTGCTTTTTAGCTGGCACCAGCTGAACCTGCAGGGTCTTGTTATCAGTAAAGTCGGATCCTCCTTCACCACGCAATTGCAGCATTGCCCGTTGACGCGCATGTTGCCAAAGGTTGCCTGCGACTGCCTTGTCGTCTTCATATACGATACGGATCCTGTTCTCCGGCCCTCGTAATACCAGGCGGTCGTTATTGTCGATGCTCAATTCAAAGTCCGCCTTGCTATTGCTTATTGTCACCAGCATACTGGCTTCTCGATTGCTGGTGATCGCCGCCTTAATGTTTTCGGCCCGCTCTTCTGGTATGCCGCCAGCCCTGTTTTGCGGGCGCATGCCAACCCTAATGCCAAGGTAGTCATCCATGGGACGCGCCAGCAGGGCAAGGTCGCCCACCTTTAGTTTGGGTGCGCCTCTTTTTACCGCGGACATATGCACCGTAGCGTTAATACTTGTCGCCTTATCAATAACAACGGTCGCCTTGGCTTTTCCCGGATCACGCATAGCGGCACCACTGATCGCGCCATCATAGATACGCAGTTCTGCGCCTTTGCCAATCCCCGGCAGGGGCGGGCCACCGATCTCGATAGGGGGGCCAATATTGATGACCTCCCATGCGAGCGGTCTTGGTCTCGCTTTGCTATTAAATATCGGTTTATCCAGATGGCCCTGGAAATAAGGGATCTGATAGCTTTGTGCGGCAACGATGGGCGGCAGCTGGCGCGCCACTTGTGCATAGGTCAAGGGTTGATCGGTCGATTGTGACAATACGCTCAGCAGCGCGTCGGTGAAGATGCCGCCTCCATCCTTCTCTAACGCTGCGGTGCCGTCACTGGCTGCAGTGAGTGCGACCAGGCCAGGCATGACAGCCGGCACCCATCCGGCCTCACCATCACCCTGGCCATCGGTAAATTCCTCAGGTTGGCCGCCCATCTCGGCGGCCGGTTTGAAAAAGCGTGCCACGACGGATGACTCCGCCGCTGCCCTGGTGGCGGTGCCAGCATTACAGGAATCAAGGATGACTGTAATATTAGTGGTTTTTTGATAGAGATTTTCCAGCAGATGGTTTAATTTATCATCGATGAAGTCCCCGACATCTGCAGTGCGTGCATCATGAAAGAGAAAGGTTTCATCTTTGCCATCTGGTTCATCGTGATTTCTGTCGCGCCTTTGTGATCCATGGCCGGCGTAAAAAATAACCGCCACATCATCTTTACGGGCGCGCGCTATCAATCCCTTTTGGAACGCTGTCGTAAATGCGGCTGTGGTCGCTTCATTGTTCAATAAAAGACAGACGTTTTTCCTGGGAAAGCCATAACCATTTTTCGCGGTGAGCAAATTATAGATTCGCTGTGCATCATTGGGAGGACCCACCAGATCGGGAATATCATCGTTCTTGTATTCACCCACTCCAACGATTAGCGCCAGCTTTCGGTGTCCGTCGGTCTCTATCGCTTTGGTAAAGTCACATGGAAAAGAAGACGTAGCTGTTTGTGTAGCTGCGGCTGTACTACTGATGACACAACCAACCCAGAACAGGGCGAAGCTGGTAAATGCTATAGAAAAAATAATTGTTTTTGCTGAGTGTGGGTAATGAAACATGTGATTAGTAAATTTTTTATCTATATACTAATCGAATGTTGGCCCTTCAACATTCTACAATGACCAGGCTGTTGTGTGTTTTTGTGCATAGTAGTGATGCGTTAACTGTTACACTTTGTAAGGTTAGCAGTTCGCATCGATCCAAACTCACTGCTTGTGAGACTGTTTTTCAGCATGTTGATGGTAATCGTCTCCATTGCGAATAAATGACTGGATTTTTAGTAGACAAATTTATACCTTAGATGGCCTCTAGTGCAACTAGTCTGTAAATGCTAAATGTGGTTCAGGATGTTTTCCTGTCCAGCACTTTTTCTGGTTGTCTATTGAAATGATTTTTAGCTTCATAAACATTTGAGCGCTTACTTTACTGAAATCAGTTGGCGTTGTCGCGATGAGTGTATACATGTAGGAGTGCTCGTATATAGTTGATGCAAATGCTGCGTTGACATTTGTATGGATTAGATCTAAGTTTAAATCCAAGTCTAGATCCACGTTTACATCTTTGGGTAAGTAGCTAAAGGGAAGTTAGTTATGATTGATGGGGCCGATCAACAATTAAAAGCGTGGATAGCAACATTGCTGCCAGGCGTTGAGGTCTCGCTCCTTCCTCCCATTAAGTTCGGCGATGAACAACGGATTGGTCTGTATCTCATCGATATGCAGCCGCTATCTCCCACCTCCTCAGAAAGAAGACCACCACTACAGGTGCAACTGCGTTATCTGGTCACCTGTTGGGCAGACGACCCGGAACAGGCCCATCATATGCTGGGCCAACTTGTTTTTGCCGCGATGGAGCACCCTGAATTTGATGTGGATTTCGAGCCGGTATCGGCGCACCTTTGGGCTGCCTTTGCAGAACCACCGCGTCCGTGTTTTATGCTTCGTCTTCCGTTACGGGTAGAGCGAAAAGGCCCTCCAGTCAAACTGGTGCGCACACCGCTTGAGTTGCAGATATCGCCATTCACCACTTTACAGGGACAGGTGGTGGGTCCTGAGGATACCCCTATCGCCAATGCCACGGTTGAATTGCAAAATCATAATTTAGCAGCACGAACGGATTATAAAGGTTGTTTTACGTTTTCCACAGTTCCCCTGAAGCCCGATGTTAAACGCGTTCGAGTCCTGGCGCGCAACCGCGAATTTTCAACTGAGATTGCGCATAAGGGTGATGCAAAAGAACCAGTAGTTATTCATTTTGATGCAATGGAGGTATGAAATGGCAGCCTACGAAACACCGAATGTATATATTGAAGAAAAGTCGACCAGTCCGTCCATTCAAATGGCCGGTGCGAGTACTGCACTCGTTATTGGAGTAGCGCCTGAGGTTAATGCCCATGTCAATGAGCCATACCAGGTCTATAACTGGAGTCAGTTTGTCAAAGCGTTCGTAAACGGCAGGCGCGAGAGTACCGATCTGGTGCGTGGCGTAAAAGGTTTTTTCGAAAACGGAGGGCGCCGTTGTTATATCCTTAATCTGGGACGGGGTGGTTCCATCGCCGGAGATGGCTCGCCACGTTCTGGGATATCGGCCGCGGAGGGCGTGGATGATATTCAGCTTGTTGTCGCCCCAGGATTTACCGATGCGATATCCCACAAAGCATTGATCGCTCACTGTGAAAAAATGAAAGAACGGTTTGCTATTTTAGATGTACAACATCCGGTTGATAATCTCGATTTATTGACCAAGGTGGGGAGCGCCGAAGCACCGGCCAAAGCCGGTGGCAGTTCGCGCAGTGCAGAGAAAGAAAAGGATGAAGATGAAAAGCCTGAACCCGCGCGTAAAAAAAGCACTCGAGATGAGGGGTGTCGTCCTCCCATGGTCAAAAGCGGATGTGCGGCAGCCTATTATCCCTGGTTCTGGGCCCTTGATCCGTTAAAACCACAGGATGAAGATCGCAAACCGAACCTCGTCGAGACCCCTCCGTCAGGACATTTGGCGGGCATCTACGCCTGTACTGATGTACACAGGGCACCGGCGAATGTATCGATAGCCGGCGCGCAACGACTGGCCTATCGCCTCACTGACGCGGAACAGGGTCCGTTGAATAGCGCTGGCGTGAACTGTATCCGCTACTTCTCTGATGTCGGAATTACGGTCTGGGGTGCTCGGACTCTGGCTGAAACCTCTAGCGAATGGAAGTACGTCCCTGTCAGGCGCACCATGCTCATGATCGAAGAATCCATCAAAAAGGATACCAGGCTTTTTGTATTCGAGCCCAATGATGAACGTACCTGGATGGCAGTGGAGCGTATCGTGACGAATTTTCTTAAGTTCATATGGAAACTCGGTATGTTGCAGGGAGAAAGTATGGAGAAGGCATTCTTCGTTAAATGCGATGCGGAAACGAATCCTCCAGAGATGGTTGATGCCGGCCGGCTAGTGACCGAGATAGGTGTTGCACTACTCAAACCCGCCGAGTTTGTCGTATTCCAGCTAAGTCAATGGGATGGCGGCGCTACGACGACGGAAAGTGAATAAGAGATTAGTGAATCCAAAGTGAAGGAGGGCAATCATGGCTGTACAAGATCCACACAATATTTACCGTAACTACAATTTTCGGCTCAAGATAGACAATATACCTGGAGATATTAGTTTTGCTGAAGTGAGCGGAATGAATGTTTCGATCGAAGTCCTTCGTCATCGCGAGGGCGGGGATGCAACTGTGCGTAAATGCCCAGGACAAGTTGACCATGGTGATATAACACTTAAGTGGGGAATGACTGATTCAACCGAACTGTGGAAATGGCTGAAGGAGACGGCTGCGGGGAAGGTCAAACGATCTACTGGCTCCATTACTTTGTTAGATCCTGCGGGGGAAAAAACACAGGCCACCTGGAATCTATCTGCCGCCTGGCCATCTTGCTGGCGGGGTGCGCATCTTGATGCGATGGGACAGGAAATTGCGATCGAAACCCTGGTTCTGACACATGAAGGTATCGAACGCAAATAATGACTGAGTTACGCAGCATCACCAGGGACTTACTGATCCTGTTTGCGAGCGCCGTTGAAAATCGAATCCGTAATTTACTGATAAGGCTGGAAGCGGATAAGGAGGCAGAACAACAGGTATCCACAGGCAGTAAGCAGCCAACGAAACCTGAGGAGCCACTGGATGACGATGCACTGGATCTTCTGCAGCCGCGATCATATGGGCCACCCGCCGATTGGCTGGAAAAGGTGAGACGTTACGCGCCTGAGCTTTTGCGTGGTGGTCCATACATGGAGACGCCCCCGGCCAGTGATGTGCAAACGGAA
>CALZMY010000046.1 GCA_945788675.1 uncultured Gammaproteobacteria bacterium
CTTCCAGTACCTAAAGGTATTCCCGGTGGTCTCCGTCACGCTTCGCTCGTACCGCAAGGGTGAAATACCCTTGGGTGTACTTTCTACGGTCGCCTGACACATGACGTAATTAATCAGAGGTTCCTTAAGTTTATGTAGCCCGGTCTACACACTAACGAGCAAAGCGTAAATCTACGCAATCCTCATAATGCCGCCAACGCTCCATTCAACGTCGCGCTCGGCCGCATCACCTTAGAAGCTATAGCTGCATCTGGCTGATAGTAACCACCTAGATCCACCGCCCCGCCCTGCGCGCCATTCAACTCAGCCACGATCTTAGCTTCATTCGCAGTCAACGACTCAGCCAGCGGCTTAAAGCGCGCCTGAAGTGCTGTATCTTTGCGCTGCGCCGCTAACACCTGCGCCCAGTACATGGCGAGATAAAAGTGACTGCCACGATTATCGAGCTCTCCGACCTTACGTGAAGGGGACTTGTTATTATCAAGGAACTGACCCGTCGCCTCATCCAACGCATCGGCCAATATCTGTGCCTTAGGGTTCTTGAAGTTAACCGCCAGATGTTCAAGCGATGCCGCCAGTGCAAGGAACTCACCCAGTGAATCCCAACGCAGGTGATTATCTGTCAGCAGCTGCTGCACAAGCTTGGGTGCTGAACCACCCGCGCCGGTTTCAAACAGGCCGCCGCCGTTCATCAACGGTACAATCGACAGCATCTTCGCCGAGGTGCCCAGTTCCAGAATCGGGAACAGGTCGGTGAGGTAGTCGCGCAATACATTACCGGTGACCGATATCGTATCCTGACCTGCTTTTACACGTTGCAGCGTAAAACGGGTCGCCTCCGTTGGAGCCATGATATGAATCTCCAGCCCAGCGGTATCGTGGTCTTTAAGATAGAGATTCACCTTCTTGATCAACTCGGCATCATGCGCACGCTTTTCATCCAGCCAGAAGACCGCAGGGGTATGTGATGCACGGGCGCGAGTCACCGCGAGCTTAACCCAGTCTCGGATCGGCGCATCTTTCACCTGACACATACGGAAGATATCGCCATCAGCCACCGCCTGTTCCATCAACACATTGCCATTGGTATCCACAACACGCACAGCGCCGCTTCCAGCCATCTGAAAGGTCTTGTCATGCGAACCGTACTCTTCTGCCTTTTGCGCCATCAGCCCCACATTCGGCACCGTGCCCATGGTGGTGGGATCAAACGCACCGTGCTCTTTACAAAAATTGATCGTCTCTTCGTATACACTGGCATAGCAGCGGTCCGGGATGACCGCCAGCGTATCTTGCTGCTTGCCATCCTTGTTCCACATCTTGCCAGAACCGCGAATCATCGCCGGCATCGAGGCATCGATGATCACATCACTCGGCACGTGCAGGTTGGTGATGCCTTTATCGGAATCGACCATCGCAATGTCGGGTCCGCCTGCCATCACCGCATTCAAGTCTGCCTCAATCTCTGCCTGTTTATCAGCCGGTAACGATACAATCTTACTATAGAGATCCCCCAGGCCATTGTTAAGGTTCACATCCAGCTCAGCAAAAGTATCGGCATGTTTATCAAGTACCTCTTTAAAAAAGACAGCAACGGCAGAACCGAAGATGATCGGATCCGAGACCTTCATCATCGTCGCCTTCAGGTGCAACGAAAAGAGAATACCCTGCGCCTTTGCCTCCGCAATGGCATCCGACAAAAAGCTACGCAGTGCCTGCTGGCTCATCACCGCAGTATCGATCACCTCACCTGCCTGTAGCGGTGTGTTTGCCTTAAGTACTTTCACAGCACCATCATCAGCGACAAACTCAATCTTAAACTCATCGGCCGCACTCATCGTAATTGATTTTTCAGCGCCGTAAAAATCTCCTTCGGACATATGCGCCACATGGCTCTTTGAGTCACTCGACCATGCACCCATCGAATGGGGATGCTGCTTCGCGTAATTTTTCACCGATGCCGGAGCACGACGATCCGAGTTCCCTTCGCGCAACACAGGATTCACCGCACTACCAAGCACCTTCGCATAGGTCGCTTTGATCGCCTGCTCTTCATCGTTATGAGGATTAGCTGGGTAATCCGGTACTGCGTAGCCGTGGGCCTGCAATTCTTCAATCGTCGCCGTCAACTGCGGAATCGACGCACTGATATTGGGTAACTTGATAATGTTCGCCTCGGGCGTCTTCGCCAGCTCACCGAGTTCGCTCAGCGCATCACCAATACGCTGCGCTTCTTTAAGGTAGTCAGGAAAATTAGCGATGATGCGCGCGGCCAGCGAGATATCGCGTGTCTCGATCACAACATCCGCCGCCGCAGCGAACGCCTCCACAATCGGAAGAAATGAGTAAGTGGCTAACGCTGGTGCTTCGTCCGTTAGCGTATAGATGATCTTGGCCTTGTCTGTCATGGAAAATCCTGATTACATTGGGGGAGGATATTGAAAACGCCCTATTTTAACCCAAAATCGATATAAAATCAGCGTCATAGCGATTAACGACTTAATAAATTCCAACCCCATGAAAACCCCTTAAATTCAGACCATTTTTCTCAGCCATTCACACCCACCCGAATTAAACAGGGCCAACTAGCAATAATAACTTACAGCCATGTAGTCCTTAACCTACAGACAGCCTTCCCTTTATCCTCTATAGTCGAGTGTGCTACGCGCCCGGTCAATTCAGAAGCTTGGGGCACAATGCCGATGTCACTAAGACGTAACAATAATTAATTAAAAAAAACGTGGGTGTTCAAATGACTTTAAAGAAATTGACCGCTACTATTGCAATAGCAATTAGTATTCTCGGGCTTGAGACCTCTCATGCCTATGCTACTCCCGAACTCGATCAATCGTTTGAACCCATACCGGAGTACGCTGGTCACTGGCGTGGTTTACAGGTCGGTCGTGAAAATGTCGAATCTGCACAGACTTTTACAGTAGGAACCAGCGGCACACTCACACGCGTTGATGTTCAGCTAGGCATAGAACCCGGTACGCTTGGAACTGGAAATGTGCTTTTAGATATACGACCAACGAGCACTGCTGGTAACCCGAAACCAGAAAATGCATCGGCATTAATCACCGCTGTGATTCCTGCCACTGATGTCACCGGTAGTGGTGCTAGTTACTATTTTGTAGAGGTTGATCTTGGTGATGGTCTGCAAGTATCCGCAGGTAGCACCTACACCATTGTATTGAGGTCTGAGACCCCAAATGATATGCAATACAATCAATTCATCTGGGCCAGCACCTCTGTCCCCGGCAACGACTATAATGGTGGCGCATCTTACAGTCGCTGCTTCAGGCTATCCGTCACATGCGGCGATAGCAATTGGGAGCTGCGTGTAAGTTCATCTCTAAGCATGCCTGACCTTGGGTTCAGGACATACGTCGAGGCAGGCTCTGCAGCAACACCTGAACCTGAAACAGCTGAACTTGACCAATCATTTGAACCAGCACCAGAATTTGGCAGCCACTGGCGTGGGTTACAGGTCGGCCGCCAAAATGTCGAATCCGCACAGACCTTTACTGTGGGTACAACAGGCATACTCACTCAGGTTGATGTCCAACTAGGCATAGAAGCCGGCTCACTTGGCACGGGTGATGTACTTTTAGACATACGACCAACAGATACAGCAGGTAACCCAGAGACTGATAATGCATCCGCATTAATCACTGCTGTGATTCCTGCCGCCGACATCACAGGAAGTAGTGCTAGTTACTATTTTGTCGAAGTCAACCTTGGCGCTGGCATCAGGGTAACTGCCAGTGACACCTATGCCATTGTATTGAGATCTGAGACCCCAGATGATACACAATACAATCAATTCATCTGGGCCTCCACATCTGTCCCCAACGATAATTATGATAGAGGCGCGTCTTACTATCGCTGTTTCCAACTCTCTAGCGCCTGTGGCAATAGTAACTGGGAGCTGTATGTAAGCTCACATCTAAACATGCCCGACCTTGGCTTCAGGACATATATAGAAGCAGATACCACGATACCAGAGCCATCTCCAGTGCAAGCCACCTTTTTTGGGCTTGGTAGCATTCCTGTATCAGAGGGAAGATTCAAAGCAACCTTTGCAAGTGCAGTTTCAAATGATGGTCAATACATCACAGGTTCAGGCTGGTTCTATCCTGACAGCACCTCTACCATACCCAGGTATACAGAGGCATTCCGTTGGAGTAGAGATGGTGGCATTGAGCTTCTTGGTGATCTCCCTGGAGGAAGCGACATCAGCGCGGCTTATGACATTAGTGCTGATGGTAAAACAGTCGTTGGCACCAGTAACTCATCACTCGGCACCCAGGCATTCAAGTGGACAGAGATCGATGGAATGGTCGGTCTTAGCGGCACACCCAATGAGCGCCCCAGTTATGCCACGGGGGTCTCTGCTGATGGTAATACGATGGTCGGTAGTGGCTCATCCATCTCACTTGTTCAAGGCTTTGAGGCATTCCGCATCACGGATACAGGCTTGCAGCCCCTTGGAGGACTCGCGGATAGTGTTGGCAGTTATGCGGCAGATGTATCAGCTGATGGATCAGCAGTTGTCGGACGCAATAAATCCAGCACAAACTACAAATGGCAGGCCTTTCTATGGACACCAGAAGATGGCATGACGGGGCTAGGATTCCTTCAGGGAGAAATAGAATCGATTGCCAAGGCGATCTCAGCAGATAAATCGACCGTGGTTGGCACATCACACATCAACTCATCCATTTCTCGTTCATTCCGCTGGACAAAGGAAAGCGGCATGATTGCATTAAATACACCCAACACAAAAATCCTGGATATGTCAGCCAATGATGTCTCTGCTAATGGCTCGAAAATCGTTGGCCAGGCTGCACTGGCAGGAAAAGGATGGGCGGGTTCTTTTCTATGGACCAAAGAAGCAGGAGCTCAAGATTTACACGATATCCTGGAAGAACGTGGTATTGACCTTACGGGCTGGGTGCTTTCCGGTGCGAGTGCTATCTCAGATGATGGCAATACCATTGTTGGCTGGGGCATCAATCCAGATGGAGACCCAGAGGCATGGGTGGCGGTTATTCCCACAGCATCAGTAGAAAATGATGCCCCTGATGAAGATAAAGAAAAGGGCCTTGGTACCGGTGCTTTTGGCTTGTTAGAGTTGGTGGTGTTTTTAATGCTGCTTAGCCACATCAACATACGTCGAAAACGAGATTTATACTAACAGAAGCAATCAGCATACACAGTTAGCGCCTCAGCCCCCTGGTCAGCGAACATACAGATGGTTGTTGGCGCTATCCTCACTACTCTGATCTACCGCTAACACAGCATCCCTAATAGCAGGGGGCAGAGAGGAATGGGACTTACTTAAGGATATTCCGTCATTCGGTGATTAAGCCGGAATCCATGTTGCGTTAAACCCTGGATTCCGGCTAAAAAACTGACGGAATGATAAGTCGGTTTTCGAATACCCTTTAGTAAGCGCTTATGTAAGTGCCATTCGGGTCAGAGATGGCATCTACATGTTAGGGAACCTCTGATTAAGTCTGGGCAAAAAAGATTGAGATTTAAAATATTCAAATTCGAGGCGCGAAGCGCACGTAATAGTGAGCTATTGCGAAGATTCGCAACGAAGAAGTTGAATATTTTGGACTCAAGATTATTGTCCATGACTTAATC
>CALZMY010000047.1 GCA_945788675.1 uncultured Gammaproteobacteria bacterium
GACTCATGGACATTAGCTGGTTCATGCGGGTTCTGAACGAAGGGATTGCACGCCAGGCGAATGCGGAGGACGACTGTACCGGCCGCTTCTGGGAAGGGCGGTTCAAGTCTCAGGCGCTCCTGGACGAAGCCGCGCTGATGGCCTGTATGGCGTATGTGGATCTGAATCCGATTCGAGCCAGGATGGCAAAGAGCCCCGAAGCTTCTGCGCATACCAGTATCAAAAAAAGAACCCAAAAGGCGCAATCAGCGCATTCGCCCAACCACCCACAACAACAGGTAACCGGATTGCTTCCTTTGTGGGCAACCCACGAGATGAGATGCCAAAAGGATTGCCCTTTTGTCTGACAGATTACATTGAATTAGTGGATATGAGCGGCCGTATCCTCAGGGAAGATAAGCGAGGATTCATTGATCCACAGCTATCACCGACCCTTGAGCGATTGAATATTGAATCAGAGCACTGGGTATATCTCATCAGTCACTTCGAAAGCAGATTCAAATCATTTGTAGGTACGGCCTTTAAACTCAAACAAGTGTGTCAGTCACTGGGATATCAGCGTACACCAGGTATTCGTGGGTGTGAATGTTACTTTCCGTAAGAAAGGTTTCACGGTACCTAAATATTCTGCCATCAATGTAATGTTGAGGTAAGCGTTCGGATTGATTGCAGGATAGCTCCTGTTATTTCAATAAACACAGTTTCTAATACCGTTAAAATGGTGGAATAAATGTGTACATCAATGATTCGTGATGGTCAAATGAGGGATGTTAGCGAGGTTTTAGCAGAAGAGGCTTTTTAAGATTATTTATTTTTTATTATGCAACATGAAGTCCAGGGGAGCGTTCTCTGGCCATCCCGGGTTTCGCTGTAAGCTCAGCCCGGGCTACATAAGTATTTAGGATCAGTGTGAAAATGCTAATGTCCACACTACTAGCTATGGTGCTCGCTTATATACAAAGTGGTCAAATGCATTGCTGTTGAGAACTGCAAATAGGCCTTCTATTTTCATGGTTTTCCTATAGGCCGGTTAGTGCTTCAACCTACCATGAAAAACTTCGTTATTGTAATTTTGCTAGCACTGTTCTCAGGTTGCTCATCAAAGCCATATATAGAAAAGCATTCTGAAGCGTTTGCTGGTGCTGGTAAGAATGAAGTGCATATTGTAAGTCATGGTTGGCATACAGGCTTTGTTGTTCCAGCATCGGCCATTCAGAAAAGACTGCCCCAGTTAAAAGAAAGATTTGGAGATGCTCCGTATATTGAATTTGGATGGGGAGATAGGGGCTTTTATCAGGCAAATGAAATTACATCTGGCTTAACATTAAAAGCCATATTTTGGCCAACAGAGTCGGTGATACATTCTGTTGCAGTGCCGCAAAAACCTGATGAATATTTTGCCGGTAGTGAAGTGGAAAAATTGTGCTTAAATGATAGCGAGTTCTCATCGCTGCTAGACTTTATTGGTAATAGCTTTTATAGAGATAATCACGGGAAAGTCTTAGCGCAAAAAAACGGAATATATGGTGATAGCCAGTTTTATAAAGGGGTTGGTGATTATTATTTAATGAATACATGTAACAAATGGACGGCAAAGGGTTTGAAAAGTGCTGGTATGGATATCTCACCAACCTTTAAGTTAACTGCGGGTAGCATAATGAGCTACTTACGGCGATATAACCAGGCTCAGACAAACGCAGCTGAGCGGCAGTCACCCGCGCCGCTTCGCTCTGCGGATGCCTGCCGCTAATGTATCATGAAAGCATTAACTCACCATGTTCAATTATTGATGACTAAATGATGGATATGGAAGAAAGAAAAATAGATTGCCCCTATTGCGGGGAAGAGATAGACGTTCTGATCGATAGTTCTGTATCAGAACAAAACTATATTGAGGATTGTCAGGTCTGTTGTCGGCCAATTAACTTTGATGTGACGGTGGATTATGAAGGTGTGATCACTGTTCTGGTCTCACACGAAAACGAATAAACATGATATGGGTTCCCACACCTTTGCGCGCGCGAAGGGTGTGGGAACCACAAGCCTGAGAATTTAAATCCCAGTGTAATTAGCGGCGATGTAATGGCCATCCATGCTAAAGAACAGATACAGGGTTCGTTTTTTCATATCAGTGACCTTGTCATTCTTAAAAATAATCAGCCACTCTGGCCCCTTGGCGTAGCTTTTTTTCTCTACGCTGGCGGCTTTTAAACCTGCCCAGCTAGCATCGAGCTTTCCTTTTTTAATGAGTTGCTCGATTTTCTTCGAGGCCTTCACGGCAGCCTCGTCACCGCTGATCGATTCATGTGCGTGGCTATGGCTATGGCCACCGTCTTCATCGTGGTCATGGCCGGAGCCTGCGATAACAGGTGTGCCAAACATCAGTGATGATAAAAAAATAGCCGTTATTAAATTTTTCATAATTTCTCCAAATATAATTAGGGCGCCCCTGATTGCGCTGTTCGTCATACCGGCGAAGGCCGGAATCTAGTTGCTATTTGATAGCACTGGACCCCGACATCCAAGGGCATTTTCGTTGGTCACCTTCGCCGGGGTGGCGGCGATGAGTGTTATCAGAGATTGCTTTGATGATTATAATCCGTTGTTATAACAATACAATACGTTATTGGGCCTGTTTTAATCGAGTGTATCGTGAGTTGTTTCTTTAATCATTTTAAGCGCGCGTTCTTCATCCATTTTTATATGATCATGGACATGATTGTCTGAACTGAAGCCAAACTCATCAGGGTCGGTGGTATGAGCATAGCCATGCATCTGCATCATGAACAGGAACAGACCCGCAAAAATCAAACCGTAGTTTGAGATTTTGCTGAAAGGTTGAAAAGAGGCCGCCTGGCGCCAGCCCGACAGTATCAGCAACATTACGGTTAACGCCAGTATTTGTCCCACTTCAATGCCGACATTGAAGGAGATGATGTTCATTAGAAGACCGTCTTCGCTGAGCGGCAGTTGTTGTAGTCGTGTTGATAGTCCCAGACCGTGAATCAGCCCCAGCGCAATAATCATCATCAACAGGTTAGGTGGTCTCACCTGTAGATATTTCCTGAAGCCATCAAGATTGGCAAAGGCGATGTAACAGACGCTTAACGCGATAATTGCGTCAATCAAAAAATAATTGACCTGAATACCATTAAAAGTAGCAATGATAAGCGTGGCACTATGCCCGAGTGTGAATGCCGTGATGTATTTCACGATGTCTGTGAAGCGGGTGAGGCAGAATATGATGCCAAAGACAAACAGCAGGTGGTCATAACCCGATAGCATGTGGGTAGCACCAATCCACAGGTAGCGCAGGTTGCCGCCCTCGATGATCGACTGTTTCTCAGCCTCCGACATGCCGTGGCCAAAGGCGACACCTGCTGCTAGGGTTAACGTGATGGCAAGCAGCCATCGTGATTGTTTAATTAAAGATAACATTGAAACCTCATAATAATGTTTTCAGGACGGTAAACACTGTCCTGAGATAATTCGATATTTACTGGATGCTACGTATTAAGCGCGCAGAGGTGGGGCGCGCAGTTGTATTGTCGATTGTTCAAGATGAGCCGCGTGTGCATTGAAAGCGGTAGGTCGATGAAATGTGTTTGGTTGATGCCATGATGATTGCCACGCGTACGAAGCCATTAGCGCATGGGTGGGTGTTTTGATTTTTCCGTTAGGCGAGTTGCAGTCATGGTCAAGCTCAACAACGTTAATGTCATTGATTGGGTGAGCTGAGTCGATCGTATCGCTGTGATGACTGCCTGAATGATGCCCGTCGCTGTGATGACCAGCGCCATGATGCGCATGACTTTCAATCTGGTGTTGATGGTGACTGCCATCGTGGTCGTGATGATCCGCTAAATGAATATGCGTCACCGACCACTGCATGGTGAGGAAGGCAGTGATGAGGGCAAAGAGCAAAGAGTGAGTGGGGCGTAATTTAGTCACGTATGTAGGTTGTCCTGTTGGGAAAGAAAGTATATCTAAGCGTGCTGATGTACGCTAGTGCCGACTTTTTTCGCACTTTACTTCGATAAACTATTAGATCGTGGCATACCACCAAGGGTGGAATGCCCTTCGGGTGCCAGAATCATGGAAAACGAATTAATCAAAGATGCTTAATAATGTCATTTCCTTTCACTCCACATTTGAGAACTGATGAGGTAGTATAAGTTTGTCTGGGTGTCCGTCGTTGGGGCGCTTCAGTCGATATGTGGCACTTTTATCTGAAGTATGAGGCCGGCAGTATGAAGCTGGTTATTTACATGGAAAAGATAATGGACAATGCTTCACAGAGACAGCAGCCGTGCGCGCTATCCCGGCGAGGCTTTCTCTCAATGGTAAGCGCTGGCATGGCCACTATTATGTGTGGAAGCCTGGGTATGACCGCCTGCTCTACCCGCGAACCTCAGTTGCGTATTGGCTCCAATGTCTGGCCTGGTTACGAATTTTTTTTTCTGGCGCGAACACTCGGTTATTACCATGAAAATTCGTTGCGACTGATCGAGCTGCCATCTGCCACCACTTGTATACATGGTCTATTTGCCGGCACGCTAGAAGGCGGTTTGCTTACCCTGGACGAAGTGCTGACGGCTCGAGCAAATGGGCTGGATCTTGTTGTGGTTACGGTGCTGGATACTTCAAACGGCGCCGATGTGCTGATGGCATTGCCGGAGATCAAGACATTAGAAGCGCTGAAGGGGCGTCGCATCGGTGTTGAGCGAAATGCAACAGGTGCAGTGATGCTGGATGCTGTGCTGAAGGCGGCTGGGCTCAGGCCTGGTGATGTTGAAATTGTACCTGCTACCTACGACTTACATAAAGATTACTATAACAATAGAAAAGTCGACGCAATTATTACTTTTGAGCCAGTAAAAACTCAGTTGCTGCAAGCAGGTGCCAACGTCCTGTTCAGTAGTGCGCTAGTTCCAGATCGCATCGTCGATGTATTGGCAGTCAAGCGTCAGGCATTGCAGGTGAGCCCAAAAACCGTGCGCTCAATGATCGCTGGTCACTTCCGTTCACTCGATGAGTTTCGCACATCATCACATAGTATGGCGCAATTGATGATGCCACGCTTGCAACTTACGCCGGAAGAGTTAGTACAGGCCTATCGTGGCCTTAACCTGCCCGGTATTGCTGAGAATTACCGCTGGCTCGGCGGCAGTTCACCTCTCCTGGAAGAGGTTGCTGTCGATTTGATCCGTATTATGGAAGAGGCCAGGCTGTTTACCGGCCCGATATCGAGCAGTGGGCTGGCAGATGCTCGCTTCCTGCCGGAGCCGAAGCGCTAATGAATAGTGGCTGGCGGCTAAGCATTGTATTGCCACTGGCCATTCTGACGATGACGCTAGCAGCCATTGTTGTATCGTTTATGGCAGGGATACTCGTAGAGAAAAAAGAACACCTGGATCATACAAAGTCCACGGCACAGGGCATGGCCGCCCAGTTGGCCAATCTTGCCGAGCACAATCTGGAGTCCGATCCTCGAATGCTGGCGGAAGCCACTGCCATGCTCGCGACGGATCCATTGGTTCGATTGGCGGCCGTTATTACGCCCGAGCACCAGGTGCGCTACTCGACCATGAGAGCTCTGCAGGGGCGACCCGTCAGCGAGGTAGATGGATATTCTAAGGTGCTCTTTGATCGTGCACGCGAGCAAAACTTAATACTCATCGAGTCCGCAGAAGATGATTTGAGCTTTATTGTCTTGAAGAGTTACACAGCAGTAGGCAGGGACGACAGGATTCGCAGTCAGTCACGCGGTGTGATCTATCTTTCTTATGATCTTTCATCGGGTATGTATCAATTACTGTTGCAGACTGTTGAACAAATGCTGCCGGGAGTTATTGCCTTGTTTGTAATTAGCTTGATACTTGGTGTTTTTCTCAATAACTTTATGACTGTTCCTTTGAGGCAGGTTGGAAATGCAATTTTGGCGATTGAGTCAGGTGATTATTCTGTGCGTCTCGAATCCGTCGGGCCGCGAGAAATATGCTTGCTAGTCAATCGCTTCAATCAGATGAGTGCCCAGTTGGGGGTGATGAAAGGCGCACTGGATTTTCAGGCGGAGCGCATGCGTCTCGTAATTGAGGGGGTTGACGATGGCATTTGGGACTGGAATATTCTGACCAAGGATGATTATCTTTCGCCGCGCTGGAAGGAGATAGTCGGCTATCGCGATGATGAACTGCCAAATGTGGAGTCAACCTTTTTTGATCTCATCTGTCAGGATGACAAGGCGGCTGTCGCTGAGGCAGTACGCAGGCATCTGGAAGAGTCTGAACCTTTTTTTATAGAGTTCCGCTTGAAGCACAAGGATGGAAGTGATCGTTGGGTCTTGTCGCGTGGTGAGGCGGTACGCGACCCTGATGGCAGGCCGGTGCGTATGCTCGGTTCAATTACCGACATTACTGAGCGCAAGCGGATCGAGGACGTGTTGCGCAAGAGTGAACAAAGACTTGCCAATGGGCAGCGTCTTTCCAGGCTTGGCAGCTGGGAACTGGACCTTGTTGACAATAAACTCATCTGGACTGATGAAGTGTATCGCATATTTGGTCTGCAGCGCGATGAGTTCGACGCTTCTTATGAGGCTTTTCTAGAGGTGGTGCATCCGGATGATCGGGATCTTGTCAGCAGTACTTATAGACAAAGCCTAAAAAACAAAATGCCTTATGACCTGGTGCATCGTCTATTGCTGAAAGATGGGACGATGAAATATGTAAACGAAAGATGTGAGACTTTTTATGATGTCGATGGAACTGCTGTACGTTCGATCGGTACGGTACAGGATATTACAGAGCGTATGCTGGTAGAAGATAAGCTTCGTCTGTTAGCCGCAGTCGTTGAAAATACCGCGGAAGGCGTCCTGATTACCGATGTGGACAATAATATCGTCGCCATGAATCATGCCTTTACAGAAATCACCGGCTATACAGAAGATGAAGTGCTTGGTAAAAACCCGCGCATCCTTAAATCGGAACAACATGACAGAGATTTTTACAGGGCATTGTGGATGTCTATTGAATCGGAGGGCGTGTGGCAAGGTGAAATTTGGGATCGACGAAAAAATGGCGAGATATTTGCTACGTGGCAAACGATCAGCATCGTACGTGATAATGATGACAATATTGTTAACTATGTATCAGTGTTTTCCGATATCTCTGCGATCAAACATTCGCAAGCGCAGCTGAATTATATGGCACACCATGATCCTCTGACTGATCTACCCAATCGTCTCCTGTTTAATGATCGCCTTGGGCATGCAATACAGCGAGCGCAACGCGATGCACAACAGATGGCTATTTTGTTTCTTGACCTTGATCACTTCAAGAATATTAATGACAGTCTTGGTCACCCCGTTGGCGATGACCTGTTACAGCAAGTAGCGGCGCGGATTACGCATCTGTTACGTGAGGAGGACACGATAGCTCGCCTGGGTGGTGACGAGTTTATTATCCTGGTTGAAAAGGTCTATGAAGCGCAGGATATGGCGCAATTGGCGACTAAAATAGTCGAGAGGTTCAACAAGCCGTTTGTCGTCACAGGGCATGAGTTACATCTGACAGTCAGTATAGGTATCAGCCTCTTTCCACAAGATGGTAATGATGGTGCCGTACTGGTTAAGAATGCGGATGCAGCAATGTACCGTGCAAAAAGGGAAGGTCGTAATAATTATCAATTTTATACGGCAGCGCTTACAGTCGAGGTGCTCGAACGTTTAACGCTGGAAACCGCGTTACGTCATGCATTGGAAAACGACGAACTGGTGTTGCATTATCAGCCACAGCACTTGTTGAAGACAGGCCAGTTGACTGGTGTCGAAGCACTCGTCCGTTGGCAGCATTCAGATTTTGGATTGATTCCACCAATGAAATTTATTCCACTGGCAGAAGAGTCTGGTTTGATTGTGCCTATTGGCGAATGGGTGTTACGCAGCGCCTGCCAGCAAATGCAATGCTGGCTGGATGCTGGATATCCCCTGGAACGCATTGCGGTGAACCTTTCAAGCATCCAGTTTCAGAGAGGGGATGTCGTTGCAACTGTTAAGGACGTGCTGAAGGAAACCGGGCTTAGCCCGCGGCGACTGGAGCTTGAAATCACTGAAGGACTTGTTATACAGGATACAGAGCGGACAATTAATTCTCTGAATAAACTCAAGGATGTTGGTGTGACGATGGCGATTGATGATTTTGGCACAGGGTATTCTTCACTAAGTTATCTAAAACAGTTGCCAGTGGAGAAGTTGAAGATTGACAGGTCTTTTGTGAAAGATATTCTTGATGATCCGAATGATGAGGCCATCACACGTGCCGTGATTGCGCTGGGGAAAAATCTTCAATTGAAGGTGATTGCCGAAGGTATGGAAACCGAAGCGCAACAAGCTTTTCTTAAGTCGTTGGGTTGCCATGAGGGGCAGGGATATCTTTATAGTCGACCGGTACCTGAAGAGGAGCTTGTAAAGTTGCTTCGGGTTACGTAGGTCACTCCGCTGATGAAAATAGCAGAAGTGCTGTGGGCATAAAGCGTGTCTGACGCGGTACTGGGCCTCCAGGCTTATTAATTTTGGGTGCTCATGCCTCGCGCATGGCGTTTGAGCCAGCCAGCAATGCGTTTGCTCAGAGCGCCTTCATATCCGCTGAAAGAATGGTTGGCACCGCTGATCTGGAATTTACGGTAGGCGATAAAACCACCTTCCTTACTGAATGCCCCTTTGGCGGTGGCGGATTGATTGAACCCGGTGAACTGTCTATTTTGTGAGGCCTTCAGGCCACCGCGTCGTGCCGCCTGGGCGCGTTTGTCTGCATTGTTGATGACGCTGATGAGGTCGTTACTACCGTAGACATCAAGCATCGGAAGGTTGATTTTTTCAATGGATTTGGGGAGATCCATCCACGTTTCACCGTCTTCGTATGTGGGCATGCTGACGCCGACGAAAGCGGCGATGCCGTTATCGGCGTTAGTCGCGAGAAACGAGGCGCCTGTCGCTGCGCCGAGACCATGGCCCAGTAGCACAATGTTGCTGATGCCGTTGGCACGAAAATCTTCGGTGGCGGCGCGAATGCGTAATGTGGCACTTGCAATCGAATCTACGTAATCTTTGATCTGCCCATCCTTTCCAAAGGCAGGCAGCTGGATTGAGAGTGTCGACCAGCCGTGTTGTGGCAGTGATTTACGCAGCGGAGAGATCACATCGGGCCAGTCTGGATGTGTCCCCATGCCGTGCAGCAGAATCACGCCGCCCAGTAACGAGCCGGTGAAATCATCGTTGTAGAGCGCGATAAATTTTTCGTCGGAGGTGTTTAACCATTTGATCTCGTTGGGGTCTGTGGATTTCATTAATACCTGTTCCCATACGCTTTGCTGGGTTTTAGGCGCGGCAGCCGTATCGGTTAAGCCCATAGAAAGTAGTGCTGTGAGTGCCGTAAATAGTCGTACAGCATATGACAGTCGTCGTTGACGCCGTTTCTTACAGGTGTCGTGTGATGTATCAATTGTGGGTGCTAAACAGGTCATATCACCGAAATATATCGGTAACATCCAGAAAAACCGCACGATTAATCTTTCTGGAGAGTGAAAATAGTCACGTTTTCGGGTAAAGTTGCGGGTTCGTTTTTTGAGCTCAACGCATTGGGGATTGACCCAGTGGAATACAAAGAAGAGGAACACCATGAAAGATTTCCTGATAGCTCCATCCATCCTTTCCGCTGACTTCGCGCGTCTGGGTGAAGAGGTGGATAACGTGCTGGCATCTGGCGCAGACGTCGTCCATTTCGATGTGATGGACAACCATTACGTGCCGAACCTGACCATCGGACCGTTGGTGTGTGAGGCGCTGCGTAAACATGGTGTGACCGCCGAGATCGATGTGCATCTAATGGTGAAGCCGGTCGATCGCATCATCCCCGATTTTGCGGCGGCGGGTGCCAGCTACATCACCTTCCACCCGGAAGGCAGTGAGCATATCGATCGTTCGCTACAGCTGATCCGTGGTGAAGGGTGTAAATCGGGGCTGGTGTTCAATCCTGCGACGCCGCTCGACTGCCTGAAGTATGTGATGGACAAGGTGGATATGATCCTGCTGATGTCGGTCAACCCGGGCTTCGGCGGGCAGAGTTTTATCCCGGCTACGCTCGATAAGCTGCGCGAAGCACGTCAATTGATCGACGAGAGTGGTTACGATATCCGCCTCGAAATCGATGGCGGCGTTAAGGTCGACAACATCCGCGAGATCGCTGCAGCGGGTGCGGATACCTTTGTTGCCGGCTCTGCTGTCTTTGGTGCCGCCAAAGCGTCTGACGCCAACGATTACAACAGTGTGATTGCTGCGATGCGCGAAGAGTTAGCAAAGGCGCGATAATATGGATTTAAGTAGTAAGCCTCGGCTGGTGCTGATCGACCTCGACGGCACCCTGGTCGATAGCGTGCCGGATCTCGCCTACTGTCTTGACGAGATGATGAAAGCACTCGGCAAAGCGCCATGGGGTGTCGATAAGGCGCGTGGCTGGGTCGGCAACGGTGTTGATCGCTTTGTGATGCGCGGACTGACCGATACCCTGTGGGAAGATCCGGAGGAGGCGATATTCGCCGAGGCGCGGTCAATATTTATGAAGCTCTATGCCGACAACACCAGTGGCCGCAGCTGTCTCTATGATGGCGTGGTTGAAGGGCTCGATTATCTGAATGCGAATGGCTTTAAGATCGGCTGCGTCACCAATAAGGCCGAAGCCTTTACCGTGCCGTTGCTGAAGGACATGGGGATTCACGACTACTTTGAGATCATCGTCAGTGGCGATACCACTGCAAAGAAGAAGCCGGACCCGATGCCGCTGCTCTATGCCGCTGACAAGCTGGGCGAGGCGCCTGCGGATTGTTTGATGGTGGGTGATTCGATGCATGATGTCGAAGCAGCACGTCGCGCCAATTTTCAGGTGGTGAGTGTGCCATACGGATACAATCACGGCGTCGATATCCGTGAGGCGAATCCCGATGCGGTGATCGAATCGCTGGCAGATTTGAAAACACTGCTAGCTTAAATGGCTGATTTAATATAATACGTTCGAATTGAGATGAAGATGATGTCTGTAACACTAATGGAGATGATGCCAAAGCGCTGTGGCATACGATGGCGTGGTTAGTTAATCGCGTGAACGTAACCCAACTCTTTTGATATTTTTTCGATTAGTGATGCAGATGAAACATGAACAATTTGAACGACTGAGCAGCGAGGGGTACTCCCGTATCCCGGTGATGCGCGAGGTGCTGGCCGATCTCGATACGCCGCTTAGTACCTACCTTAAACTGGCCAACGCCCCTTACACCTATCTGTTTGAATCGGTGCAGGGCGGCGAGACCTGGGGTCGTTACTCGATCATCGGTCTGTCGGCGCGCACCCTGATGCGTGTTTTTGGCAATGAGATCATCGTTGAGCACGACGGTAACGAAGTTGAAAAGGTTAAAGTTGCCGACCCGCTGGCGTGGATCGAAGCGTATCAGCAGCAGTACCGCGTGCCGGAACTTGAAGGGCTGCCGCGTTTCACCGGCGGCCTGGTCGGCTATTTCGGTTACGATACGATTCGTTACATCGAACCGCGTCTTGCCGACTGCCCTAACCCCGATGAACTTGGAACGCCAGATATTCTGTTGATGGTCTCCGACGAAGTGGTGGTGTTCGATAACCTCGGCGGTAAGCTCTATATGATTGTGCATGCCGACCCGTTACAGGCGGATGCGCTGGCGCAGGCCGAGCAACGTCTCGATGAACTGCAGGGGCAGCTGGCGCGTGAGATTCCGCGCAAAAATATCTATAGCCGCGAGCCATCGATGACAGAGTCGGACTTTGTCTCCGGTTTCACTCAGGAGGGCTTCGAGTCGGCGGTCGA
>CALZMY010000048.1 GCA_945788675.1 uncultured Gammaproteobacteria bacterium
ATGGCTTTACCTTCGATGAAGAAGTCAATGATGGCGATACCGAGATTGAGAATGCGGGCGTGACGTTGCTGGTTGATCCGATGAGCTTTCAATATCTGACAGGTGCAGAGATTGATTACAGCGAGAGTATCGAGGGCGCACAGTTTGTGATTCGCAACCCCAATGCAACCACTACCTGTGGGTGTGGGTCTTCGTTTTCAGTCTAGCGTTTGGTATGTAGTATTACCTAAAAAGGAGCCTATGGCTCCTTTTTGCTTTTTTGCATTTTTAATATATCCCTCAAAGCTTCATCGACACTTTCATATTCCTTATCAAAAGATAGCGCTTTTTGAAAGCATTCTGCCGCATCGTCATATTGCTCTATCGCTCTGTATGCCCGCCCCAGCGTATAGAATTCGGACTCTTTTTTATTCTCAGCTTTGCTTAATAATTCAATCGCGCCTGTAAAGTCACTTCTTTTCATCAGGCACTCGGAATAGTAATTCAGATCAATTGTGTGCGGAGTACGCAGATCGAAAGCTTTCGTATACCAATCTTCCGCTTCATTAAATGCGCCTTTGTCGTGATATATCGATGCCATAATCTCTAAAGCACGATACATCTGATCCTGGTTGGCGACTTGAATAGCATTTTCTATAACTTCAATCGCCTCATCAAACCGCTCCAGGTTATTTAAGGCCAAGCCCAAGGTCGTCAAAAGAAAAAAATTATCCGGCATGTCATGGAGAAATTCCCGAGCTAATACCATAGCACACGCTGGAAAGTCATCATCTCGGAATCTTTTTATTTCTCTTGCTTTTTCATCCTCGTCGATTTCTTCATGGATTTGCAATACATCCTTTAACGCATCGCTTGCAACTTCATATTCATTATCTAAAGAGAGCGCATATTGAAAACACTCTGTCGCGTCATCATATCTCTCAATAGCTCTGTATGCGCGACCTAACACATAGTATGCGCTTGCTCGACCCACCACAAAACGTGCTGTTGATGTTTCAGTGACCGCCTTACTTAATAATTGAATTACACCAGAGTAATGACCCTTTTTAATCAGACACTCAGCATAGTATGCTAGGTCGATTAAAGATTTCACTGATAGATCGAATGCTTTTTTACACCACTCTTCTCCCTCGCTATACGCACCCATCAGGTAGCATGTTACTCCTAAGGATGTAAAAGCCGTATGCAACTGTTCTTGATTAGCTGCCTGCTCAATGGCTTTATTTAGAACTTTTTTTGATTCATCAAACCTCTCAAGATTGGCTAAAACGCAACCCAGGGTGTTTAAAACAGAAAAGTCATTTGGGACATCATGGAGAATTTTACGTGCTTCTATCATGGAGCATACATAAAATCCGTCTGAACGTAATTTTCTTAGCTCACTTAACCTTTTCTCTTGTCTGTCCATATTTAGGCGGGGTTAAGTACACAAGTTCGAGATGGTAGAGAAGAAGAGGAGCGGGATTATCACGAATAGATCGCGCCGAGCACTACCGGATGTGATGCACCTGTCACAGCAGGCAAATTCCCCGCTTTCCCTTCTAATGTTTGCTTTGCCAGCCATGCAAAGGCTGTGGCTTCAACCCAGTCGGGAGAGACTCCCAATGCTTCAGTCGTATCAATACGGAGATTAGGGAGCGCGGTCTGTAGTAGCTGCATTAGATGTCTATTATGCGCGCCACCGCCGCAGACGAAGACTGCGCTGTTGTTACCGCAGTGATTGGTTATCGCATCCGCAATGGTGGTTGCAGTGAACTGACACAGTGTTGCCTGTACCGCTTCAGGCGCGATTGTTTCACCAAAGGAGTTCAGTTGTTGGGTTAGCCAGTCACTGTTGAAGAGTTCTCGTCCGGTACTTTTGGGAGGTGCCTTGCTAAGATAAGGTTCCTGAAGTAGCTGTTCTAAAAGTGCCTGATTGACTTCGCCCTGCTTCGCCCAGTCACCACCGCGATCGAACGGCTGGTTTAGATGGCGTTCTGTCCAGCTGTCCATCAATATATTAGCGGGGCCGGTATCGAAGCCGCTGACGATTTCTGTGGAATCCACCGGAAGATGAGTGATGTTAGCGATGCCGCCGAGGTTGATGATCACGCGTTCTTCATCAGTTGAACGAAACACCGCGTTGTGGAACGCGGGGGCCAGCGGTGCTCCTTCGCCTCCGGCGGCGAGGTCGCGGCGGCGGAAATCGGCAATGGTGGTGATTCCAGTTTTTTCTGCGATCAGGTTGGCGTCACCGATCTGTAGTGTTGTCCCTTTATCGGGGTAATGGCGTACAGTCTGGCCGTGACTGCCAATCGCAATGATCGAAGTCGCATCGATGTTCGCCTGCTGTAGCAGCTGGTTGGTGGCTTCAGAAAACAGCAGTCCAACCTCTCGGTCAAGCAACATCATCTGTTCCAGTTCATTATCACACCCGTGACTCAGGGTAAGGATGCGCTGCTTTAGTTCTGGCGCAATTGGATGCGTATGGGTTGCGACGATGCCTGGAGTGCCATCGAAGTCGACCACTGCGGCATCGATGCCGTCGATGCTGGTGCCTGACATCAATCCAATGAAGAGTGCGCTCATGGCATCAGGCGTTGGCCGTTAATTGAGCGCGAGGGTGTTGCGTTTCAGGATGTCGAGTTGTGCAAGGTATGGACGGCTCTTGGTATTGAAATCAGCGCGATATTTTTTCGCCAGCGGGGCTGCGTCAGGCAGTTTCACCGTGAGCGGATTGCGTACCGCACCGTTGAGTCTGAATTCATAGTGAAGGTGCGGGCCGGTGG
>CALZMY010000049.1 GCA_945788675.1 uncultured Gammaproteobacteria bacterium
CAGGTACTTACCGCCCAACATCCCCCACAGACTACTCAGATCCTGCATACTCATATTTACGACATCGAGCATAAGTTTCTCGAATCGCTTAACCAGAGACGGCGTATGGTGCTGGACCATAATCGGTAGACGTTGAAAAAAACTCACGGCAGTAGAGATAAACTTAAGCCCTTCGGAATAATTACCACCACTAAAATTGCCAGCAACCATCAAATAGAGATTAAGGTAAAGTGGCGCAGTCGAGACCACAGAGCGCTCCACACCCGGCGCAGCAAGATGCCCCTGCTGTTGCGGCGTGGTGTCTTTTTCGATATTTACCAGGAATAGCGCGAGCTTATTATTGACTTGCACTGAGACCGTGTTGTCCAGCTCCAATAAATTAGAGATCACGACCATGTCTTCACTAAGTGAATACGTGCGCCTGATATATTGATTTAATTCACTGGCGATATGGCCAACAGCAGCATCAATCATGTGACCGCAGCCTCCCCATCCTTAAATTAGGTGTTACATTGCGCTTAACGAAGCAGATGATATCTGGCACGTATCTAACCCCAAAGTGCCAACTATAAACTCAACGAGCCTATCCTTTCAGCCTTACTGATTGCTACCCGGCAGGCAAAATAACAAACCTGTATATTAACAACCTGGATACATCCATCTCATTTAGAATAATTCAGCACGCTTACTTTATTATTATCACGATTCGATACAAATCGTGCGATCGAGTATAACCACTCTTTTTTTATTAGTAAACAACCCTCTAGCTTGTAACATGAACGTCGTTGACGACATGATTTCGTGATAAAACAATCATCTCATGATTGCCCCGTTATGCTATGAACACGACACATTCCCTTGACAGCCATCACTACATACTGGAGATAGAGATGACTAGCAACGTTAAGTTAAGGGTACCACTGCCAGGAAGCAAAAAGGTAATGAGAAAACCTGAACCAGGTTAATTGCCAACAGCAGCCATGCCTTTAACAGAACCAGTCTAAAGTCCGCACTGGAAACCATCGCCAAGATTGGCTTGATGGCGAAGCAATGCTCTGCGATCGATCCCACTGGTTTCCCGGTGAAGTCGGCCTTGCGAAAATAGATCGTATCGCAGCATTGCTATCCGAGTTAAACCTGGCGGTCAGCAATCTCAGTTGAAACCTCAAACCGATCTGCGAGGCGGCAGCATGTCATGGCATTAAAGCTGGCATAGCTGTGAGTGATAAAAAAGCTGAGAAACTGGAGATCAATAACAAACGGTATTGGCCAGCCAATGAGGTTCGCTCGTACGGCTTTACCCAATACCCCTAAAGTTTGTGCACAATTGAACGATAAAGTCTTTAATGCCCGTTGCCACACCCGTGCAGGGCAAGATTTAGCGAGCCGTAGATATGGATGCATTGCAAGTTCCAAAGATTGGCGAAATCTTAGTCAAGGAAAAACTCACAGAAGAATCAGCAATTCAAAAGGCCCTTGACCAACAAAAATCAAGCGGTGCAATGCTGGGTGACATCCTTGTCAACAGCAACATCATCTCCCAAAAACAGTTAAAAAAAGCATTACAGATTCAGTTCAGACATAAGCTTGCCATTGCAGTACTGTCATTCATCACTACGACGGTGATGCCAACATCACTAAAAGCAGGCGAATCAGCATCACTGATTATAACGGGTCACGTCGCGCCTACCAGCTCAGTATCGATTAGTAGAAGCATCTCTTCGCTGGCGGGCATGCCTTCGAAAAGCGGCATACCGGATCTTGTCACCAGTATCACTGAGCAGAATAATAATCAGTCGGGTTATTCCATTCGTCTCGAGGCAAAAAGCCTTAACGATAGCGGCCATCTTGCACTTGTTAGCAAAGATGAAAACAAGCCCCTGCCCTATAAAATCACGTATGGCAATAAGGACGTCTATTTTACAGAAGGTGAAGCATTGATCTCAGATGTTGAGGCATCTAAAGGTAATAAAAAAATCGAAACGAAAGAATTGAAAATCACCCCTGAAATAATGGGGAATTTAAATGGTCAGCACTTCTTTGATACATTAACACTGGTTATCGTTGCCAAATAACCATACTTTCTATATTCCCTCTATTCTTTTTTCTAAATTTCTTACGCTACGCGCCGTTAATAGTAAGTGAAGGCACGAAGCCATACTGTCAGCTAACGTTCTATTGGCAGCATATCTAATACAGATTCCCAAGGATTGACTTATTGCGCGCGCTTTATGCGTATTTTACCCAGTCTACTATTTTATATTTTTCGAAGGAAGGTTAATGCCATGAATAAAAAAACACTATCAAAATTCCCCCTTAAACAAGCTCTCGTTGGGTGCGGTCTTACACTACTGACTGGCCCAGCGATTGCCTTACCAGTAGGAAGTGTTACTCATGGCGGTGTTGTTCCAGCCTTTCTCGATGTCGTCTTAACCGATGAAGTCGGAATTAACGCGCTGGATTTAACGGTCAATCAACCAAACATACTCATCACTACGGTTAATGAGAGAACAAACAACATAATTGGTTATACCGTCACGATGACCTCCACGAATGGTGCTGGCGCAACAGGCGTATTCCTAGGTGCCGTCGATGGTGAAACACTGCCATATACAATTACCTATGATGGTGTTGCTGCACCACTGGTCGCCGGCACTGCGACAGTGACCGACGTTAACTCCAGAACCGGCAACCCGGGCGTTGATAAAACTGTCGAGATCGCCTACGACGGATCAGCGGCGTTCCTGGCAGCTGATACCTATAGCGATACACTCACATTTACGATTATCGCTAAATAATTGAGTCACAGAAGACAGGTAGTGAATATCGGCCTGGTAATTTTTGTGATTACCAGGCCCACTTAATAAAAGGTACCACCATGACTCGCTCGATTGCGCTACGAATTTTCTTGATTGCAATCACCTTATGCATAACCGCTCCAACATACGCATTCAAATTAATACCGATAAAAGCCGATTTTTCGCCCACTGGAAGAGATTCAAGTCAGATTTTCAAACTGGAAAACGACAGCGACAAGGCCATCGCGGTACAGATATCGGCCTTGCACCGACAGGTGGATATTGACGGAAAAGAGAGTTATCAAAATGCTGATGACGATTTCATTATTTTTCCACCTCAGATGGTGATATCTCCTCACAAGACTCAAACCGTTCGTGTGCAGTGGGCAGGCGATGTCACACCTGAACTTGAACTCCCATATCGACTTGTTGCTGAGCAACTTCCAATTGCACTTGAACGTGTAACAACAAAAGGCGCGCATGTCAGCCTTCTCATGCGCTACCTCGGTGCCATATATATAGTGCCTGACGATGCGACTCCCAATATTGTTGTCGGCAGTATCGAAAAGGAACAGCAGGAAGATGGAAGCCACACCCTGACATTAATGGTTGAAAACAAAGGAACTGCCCACGCAGTTCTCGGAAACCTTTCAGTACAGCTTCCCACGGGGCGCGATATCAAGGGGGTTAGTGAAACAATTGTATTGACACCATCGGAACTGGATGGAATGAACGGTGAAAATATTCTTGCCGGCCATCAACGACGTTTCTCCGTGCCATGGCCTAATAAACTTGATGCAGTGCCTGATACGGCTGAGCTGGAATTCACGCCATGGCGCTGATCCACTGTCGCCCTGGGTGTTAGCAGAACAGTTCATACACTTTGCCTCAATTAATAACAATAAATAATATTTTGGCAGGCTTAAACAATAGACGAATACAACATGAAAAATGGATACGTTTTTCAATAATAATTATGAGTGGATAAGAATCGGTAACCCGTTGCAATGGTTATGGATGGTAGTCTGTCAGATTGCGTACCTTGTTGTACTTACTAGCCCATTTAGCGGTCAGGCACATGCGGCAAGCAATGCACAATTATATGAAGAGGTCTTTGGCAAACAGCCAGTCCAGCAAGATCAGCGCCTGTCCGTGCCGCTGATCGTTGAGTCATCTCGGCAGGGGAATATCGACATCCTGATCAGCGGGCAATATGAAGTGCTGAAGATTGATACCCTCACATTTTCCACGCGGATAGGCCACCTGCTTCAGGAAGAGATCCTGCAGGAGATCATCGATATATCGAGCCAGTCTGACGATATCAGCACGACCCCCCTGCACGATCTGGGGATCGATCTTTCTTTCGACAGTCAAGAACTCGAACTCCACGTAACCATTGCACCAGAGGCGCGTAAAACCTCGAACAGCACACTAATCTCACGCACCCCCCCCTACCCGCTATCACAGGCCTTACCGGTTAGCCCGGTCAGTGCTTACCTGAATATGAGGATGGGGATCGACTACTATCACCAGAACAATGGAGCGAGAGACGGCCGCCAGCCGGCGATTGCATCATTCGAACATGCACTGCGTGTAGAGGAGTGGGTGCTGGAAGCAGACGCGCGCTATCTTGAAAAAGAGAGCTCTCAGTGGCAACGAGGTAATATAAGGGTGGTTCATGACGATACCGATCGCATGTGGCGATATGCGCTCGGCGATCTCACCTATCCTACCGCCGGTTTACAACAGTTTCAGCCAATGGCCGGCTTCACCCTCGCACGAAACTTTTCATTGCAACCCTATCGTGTCACCACCCCAACGGGCAATGCTGATCTATTTTTAAACAATGAATCAACCGTAGAGGTACTGGTCAATAATGACGTCATCCGCGTACTCAGACTGCCGGCGGGGTCACATAACATCCAGGATTTCCCTTCCACCAGTGGCATTAATGATATACAACTAAGAATCACCGATAGCGTTGGCCGCACTAAAACCATTGCAGTCCCCTTTCTATTTGACAGCACATTATTAACACCCGGACTCAGTGAATATAGCTACAACATTGGCCTGCCCTCCACAGTAGTGGATGGAAAATATGTCTACGACGAAGATCTGCCAGCTGTTTCGCTATTTCATCGTGAAGGAATGACGCCCACACTCACGCTGGGTGCAGGCCTGCAGGCCAACAAAAAACAGAAAATGTTGAGCTTCGAGGGCGTCTGGGCCTCTCAACACGGCACGTTTAGAGCCGATATCGGCAGTAGTCATATCCACTCACTGGGTAGCGATCATCGTACTCGCATGCAATACCGATACTATGATGCACACCAACGCAACAAGCTGAACCATCAGTGGGCTTTTCAGCTGGATTATACCGGAAGATATTTTTCCACCCTGGGAAATCTCACACCAGACAATATCATCACCTACGATATAGCAGGTAATTACAGTCTCCGCCTCGGTGCGCATTCGACTGGCGGTGTTGGCGCTAATTATCAGCTGATGCGAAAAGGGCTACCCAATGATCATAGCCTGGGCCTGTTTATGCAGCATTCATTTACCCGGGAATTAGCCAGCCGTATTAATGTTGAAAAACGTCGCAGGAGTGGTGAAAGGGATTATCGCGTCTTTTTAAGCCTAACATGGACACCGAGACAGACATATCGAACGGTCGCCGCCACGCACGACACACTGAATGACACCTCAAGCGTGAGATGGGAACAGGCATCCCCCCATAAGATCGGCGGGGTTGATCTTTCATTGGGCGCCGTGAAAACGCCCCATGACAGCACCCTGTCAGGCAGAGTCAGCCACGTCGGATATCTTGCCGAAACAAGTCTGTCAAATAATATGGTAAATACCGAGAACCAGCCCTCTGACTGGAATCAAATAAGCAGCCTCACGTTTGGAACCGCCGTAGTCTATGCGCAAGGCGCGGCATCACTGACACGCCCGGTATCAGACAGCTTCGCGATAGTCATACCACATGAGAATCTGGATGAAATGCAGGTGGGGGTTAACCCGTCAGGTAACCATTATGCCGCTAGCACACATCGATTCGGTTCTGCCGTGATACCTGACCTTACCTCCTATCTTGCACATGGCGTTAACATTGATGTGCCTAAGCTTCCACTTGGCTATGATCTTGGCGATGAGTCATTTGTGCTGCTGCCCAAATTCAAAAGTGGCACCATCATTCATGTCGGTACAGATGCCACCGTGCTGCTTGGTGGCGTACTTAAACGAGCGGATGGCTCACCCGTCAGCTTGCAAGCGGGTGAAATAGTGGCACTCGATAACCCGAAATGGACGCCAAAAATACTGTTCACAAATCGTAGCGGCATCTTCAGAGTCGAAGGGCTGAGCCCCGGCAGCTACGAGCTGAGAATGTTTAACGACCAGCATCAGAGCGTAAAGGTCAAAATTCCTGCAAAGACTGCTGGCTATTACGATATTGGCGTCCTGACTTTACCCATCCAGGTTTCACAAAAATAACATGTCTAATCTAAATCAAAGCAAAGAGAGACAACTGCTGAAGATGGTAGCCATCATCACGCTGATGATATTCACGCTAGTGGCATTCTCGGC
>CALZMY010000050.1 GCA_945788675.1 uncultured Gammaproteobacteria bacterium
AGCGATTAAAAATGACGATAAAATGGCGTTCTAAAACAATAACAGTTGACATTTCACAGAACCCTACCATTTTCATATCAGGTTAGTGTACACTCGAGCTATCTGCAGGTTTTGGTATAGGCGGTTTTTGTTGACCCTCTCCAGCGCACCACCTGAATATTCCAGCTTAAAGCTGCAGACTTTGATGACAATGGTTTAACAGAAAAAAGGTGAGTGTAATGGCAACAGGTACAGTTAAGTGGTTCAATGATTCAAAAGGCTTTGGTTTTATCGCTCAGGACAACGGTGGGGACGACGTATTTGTCCATTTCAGAGCAATCTCAGGCGACGGCTTCAAGACCCTCACAGAAGGTCAGAAAGTTAGCTACGAAGTTGAACAGGGGCCTAAGGGTCCTTCAGCTGCAAACGTAGTGCCTGAATAACGGCTTATAGCCCGGTTCAGTTGTTATTTAAAGAGAACCTGGCGCCGCCCGGTTCTCTTTTTTATGACACACTGACTAACTCATCTGCATCGATCAACCTTACCGTCTCTGCACGGTAGGCCTATGCATTATCGTACCCATATAGCTACTACGTTCGTATGATAGCTAATGACTATTACTAAGGAGAATACCCATGCGTCTATACAGAAAGGCCGCACTGGCGATTTTTTTAACGCTCGGATTTGGTTTCGCCCATGCGGGTGAAGCGACAAAGAGTGTCGAAGCTGTCAATCTTGAAAAAGCGGCCCTGAAAGATCAGGTCGTCACCATCCATGGTACTGTCACCAAGGCCAACAACGGCATCATGAAGCGCAACTTTGTCCACATTGAAGATGGTAGTGGCGAAGGAGAAACTGCCAGCCTGATCATCACCAGCCAGGATACCGCATCCGCCGGTGATCAAGTGATTGTTACAGGAAAAGTCGCGCTCGACACAGACTTTGGCTTTGGTTATCTCTATCCACTACTGATTGAGGAGGCTACTATCAAACAGGCCGGCGGCAACTCAGCCTCTCACGCCAAGCCCCACAGCCACTAATAAATTATCTGTTGTGCGTTACCTGTGCACATAAATTCTGTGCTCAGGTAACCTCCGCATCCAGCCCCCTATTTTTGCAGTTTCCTCTGCTATTCAATGACAAAGAAGATCGACGTCATCATTATCGGTGCCAGCGCCGCTGGACTGATGTGCGCAATCGAGGCTGGTAAGCGCGGCCGCAGCGTTATTGTGCTCGACCATGCTAACAAAGCAGGCAAAAAAATATTGATGTCTGGTGGGGGTCGCTGCAACTTCACCAACTACCATGTTGATGCCGACAACTATCTGTCTCACAACCCTCACTTCTGCAAATCAGCCCTGAGCCGCTTCACCCAATGGGACTTCCTGGCACTGATCGATAAACACCAGATTCCGTTTCATGAGCGTGACCACGGCCAGCTCTTCTGTAATAAAAGTGCCAAAGACATTCTCAACATGCTGCTCGCAGAAACGCAAAATGCGAATGTAACAGTTCAACTCAACACTGAAATTAGCGCCATTCACAAATATGGCGATAACCATTCCACTCACAGTAGCGAGCTAAAACCTGATCACGGTTTCGAGCTACTGACCAAACGTGGTAATTACGTCTGCTCATCACTTGTCATCGCGAGTGGTGGACTCTCCATTCCCAAAATGGGCGCAACGCCTTTTGGCTACAAACTGGCAGAACAGTTCGGCATCAAAGTGTGGCCAACACGCGCAGGTCTGGTTCCCTTTACACTTCAACCGGATGATAAGGCCAGACTCGCAGACCTCTCTGGAATCGCTATCGATAGTCTCGTCAGTAATGGTCACCAGGCATTTCGTGAAAATACCCTGTTCACCCACCGAGGGCTCAGCGGTCCAGCAATCCTGCAAATCTCATCGTATTGGGAAGCGGGCGAAACAATCTCGATGGATCTCTGCCCAGGTATCGCAGTTATTGAAGCACTAAAAACACTACAGCAACAACGCCCACAGATTCAATTAAAGAATGCGCTACACCACTGGCTTCCCAGGCGTGTGGTCACCACACTACTGACCGATCTACCACTCGAAGCGCCTTTACAGTCACTATCGCAACATCAACTCGAAACGATTGAACACCGCGTACATCAGTGGAAGATTAAACCCAATGGCACAGAGGGTTACCGCACCGCCGAAGTCACACTGGGAGGGGTCGATTGTGATGCGCTCTCATCAAAGACCATGGAAAGCATTCAGGTGAGCGGACTCTTTTTTATTGGCGAGGTGATTGATGTGACTGGATGGCTCGGCGGCTATAATTTTCAATGGGCGTGGTCATCGGGATGGTGCGCGGGACAATATGCCTAAAAAAAAGCACCTGTTACATCTTATTTAGATTCATCATTTACATACTGCTCTACTCGATTCCGCCCCAGATCTTTCGCCTTATAAACAGCCAAATCTGCCTTGCCGAACAGCGCATCAAGATCGTCATCCAACGCAAGCTCTGCCACACCGATACTCGCGGTAACCACAATATCATCAGGTCGAGATTCCGCTATATTCTTTCGCAGCACCTCTGCCTTCATCATGGCATCTGCCTGACCACAGTGAGTCAACAATATCACAAATTCTTCACCGCCAAAGCGGGCAACGAAATCGCCGTGACGACACGATGCCTGCATCACTTCACCCATCTTCTTCAGCACTACATCCCCTTTTGCATGACCATAGTTATCATTGACTGCCTTGAAGTGATCGATATCAATCACCAATAAAGAAACTGGATATTGATGACGAACGGCATCGATGAGATATTTCGGTCCAATATCAAACAGGCTACGCCTGTTATATAACCCGGTAAGCTGATCACTCATCGCCAGCTTAAGCAACTCCTGCTGCTGTTTACGAAACTGCTCAAATAACTTTTTGTGGGCAATTAGATTGGAAGCACGTGCAATCAACTCGTCATTATCGTAGGGCTTAATAATATAATCATTGGCACCATTGCGGAGAAAGGAGGTACGCTTCGATTGATTCGACTCCATTGAGAGCACAAGAATCGGTATTCGCGCCTTATCGAAATCTTCATAATCACGAACATATGAGATCAAATCATCGCCAGTTCCATCACCATCCAGATAATAGTCGGTGATAATCAGATCAAATTCCTGTTGTTGAAATGCTTCGATTGCCGACGCCACGTCTAATACGTGTTTGACAGTCGCCCGATAGCCACGCAACAGAGTGGAAGTGAGATCAGCAACTGATTTATTATCCTCGATATAAAGTATTCTGGCCTTCAGATCGATAGTGCGGTTGTTGACTGCTTCGAGTAAAAATCGCTCAATCGCGGGAAAATCTTTTTTATTAAAAACAAGTTTGTAACCTGCTTTGTTCGCCTCGTAATAGACATCTTCAACCGTTTCGGCTGTCAGCATTATTGTCAAAGCGTCATCAATATAATGGTGCTCCCGAAAACGAACTAAAAATAACTCAGCCCCTACGTCCTCAAGATGGCGTGACACAATAATGAAGTCATACTGACGCCCTCCATCCCTCTCAAGCGCCTCTTTTCCAGTTTCACGGACAACGCAATTTACGCCGATCGCCGTTAGCATGTTCTCTAACATCTCTCGGTTATACTTTGAACTATCTACAATCAGGGCATTAATTGACATTACATGAATCCTTTATACATGATAATAATCTCTCCATCTGCCCACATCCATCGGTATCCCACTCAATCACATCTCAATATCGGCAAGTTGGTAATAATTTAGACCATCTTCGGCTTCAATACAGCTTCAACACCATTTTGCGATGTTCAATCCCAGCATCCATAAAAGACTCACTCACCACCTCAAAACCAGAATGTTGGTAGAAAGGAATGGCTGAGACCTGGGCATCCAGCGCTACATGTGGCAACTGTGCATCTCTGGCAGCAGTGATCATCCTTTCTAAAAGCTGGCTGCCTACACCCTGCCCTCGCCACCGCTTCAACACGGCCATGCGGCCTATCTTCCCGGCTGCGGTCATGCGTGCTGTACCGACCGCTTCATCGCCACTCAACGCTAATAATTGCATGCACTGTTCATCGAGCCCGTCCCACTCCAGCGCTACCGGAACATTTTGCTCTTCGATAAAGACTGCCTCACGAATCGGGCAGATCCGCGCCTGCATCGCCTGCCACTCGACTACTTCAACCGTGATCATTTTCGAAATAGAGATGGCCGTCGTTATACAGTCGGCACAACAGTGCGCAATTATCATTCGATGCGAGCAGCTCACGCCACGCCTCCACAGTATGAATACGCTGATCACACAACAGGTAAACTGCATCCTTCAGAGAGACATCAAGTGCTTCAATGTTACCCGCTACAAAGAGCAATACCGATGAGGCTTGATCGATACAGGCAAAACGGCTCAGTTCACACCGCCACAGTGTTTCACCCTGTTGAAATCTACCCACAAAGGCTTCAACGTTCAATGGCTGCGGCTGCGGTTCAACGTGATCACCACTCTTCGATTGCGTCACGACCTGTCCAAACCAGCGAGCGATATCGTCATCTGTCACAGGCATGCTATTGATAATCTCACGCACATGTTTTAACGCAGCCGGGCTGATCTCACCGGGGTGCTGTTGCAGCGTAAGATCAGGATCACGATAGTGGCTGGTTGGTAGCCGCTCTTCTGCCAGATAATCGACAAAACTTGTGATCAAGTCGCACTCGGCAGGGGCGCGAAAGCCAATCGAGTAGGTCAGACTATCCCCCAGTGCAACGCCGTGATGCGATACCCCGGGCGGAAGATAGAGCATATCCCCCACCTCCAGCTCCCAGCTCTGCTGCGCATCGAACTGCGAGAGAATACGCAGATCAAGCCCGGGGATCAGATCGCTATCATTCACCTCCGCACTGGAGATCTGCCAACGCTTACGCCCCAATCCCTGCAGTAAAAAAACGTCGTATTGGTCGACATGTGGACCGACGGAACCATCAATCGGTGAGTAGCTCACCATAATGTCATCGATCCGCCAGTTAGGGATAAAACGAAACGACTCCAGTAGCTGCGCCAACACAGGTACATACTTATGAACCTCCTGTATCAACAGCGTCCAGTGGCTTTCAGGCAACTCAGAAAAAAGAGCCTCATCAAATGGCCCATGACTAAGCTGCCAGGGTGTATCGCTATCTTTTTTCCCACTTCTATCCAGGATCAGGCGTGACTCTATGCCCTCTTCACACGCCATGCCCGCGATCTCTTCTGGTGAAAGTGGCGTCTCAAAGGCGGGAAATGCGGCCTTTATCAATAGCGGCTGTTTTTGCCAGTACTCTGCCAAAAACAGCTCGGCACTCATCCCGTCGGGCAGTGGCCACGGCGATATCATCAACGAATGATCTTGTAACAAGGGGTATAGACACTGCCCGGCAGTTTCATGCGCTGTTGCGAAACAAACGAACTCAACAATGCATCCAACGGCTCCATAATGGCCGCATCACCACGGATTTCAAAGTGACCATGTTCCTCAATCGCACGAATGCCATCGTCCTTCACATTGCCGGCAACGATCCCTGAAAAAGCGCATCGCAAATTGGCGGCCAGCAAGTGGCAATCCTGATTTTTATGTAGCGCCAGGCTACTCATATTTTCATGGGTCGGTGCAAATGGGCTCTGAAACTCAGGCGCGATCTTCAATAACCAGTTAAAGTAATAGGCATCACCCTTTTCAACTCTGAATTGACGAACTTTCTCAATCCCGGCTGAGACCTCGCGCGCCACTTTCACCGCATCATCGATAATGATCTGGTAACGTGCCTGCGCCTCAGCACCCAGTGTCGCGCCAATAAACTGGTCGATCTGTTCAAAGTAAGCACTCGCACTTTCCGGCCCGGTCAGAATCATCGGAAACGGCATCTCTTTATTCTCAGGATGCAACAAGATTCCCAGCATATAGAGGATCTCTTCAGCGGTGCCTGCACCACCCGGGAAGACCACTATACCGTGAGCGGTACGCACAAATGCCTCAAGTCGTTTTTCGATATCGGGCAGGATCACCAGATTATTGACAATTGGGTTTGGCGATTCAGCGGCAATAATACCCGGCTCAGTAATCCCAATATAGTGACCATCCGCGATACGCTGTTTTGCATGACCAATCGTTGCCCCTTTCATCGGCCCTTTCATCGCGCCCGGACCACATCCGGTACCAACATCGATACCACGTAGTCCCATCTCATAACCAACCACTTTGGTGTAATCGTATTCATGCCGCCCAATCGAGTGACCACCCCAGCAAACCACCAAATTGGGCATCGTGCGTGGGTGCAGGATATTCGCGTTACGCAGGATGTGGAAAACGGCGTTGGTAATCCCTTCCGAATCAGTAAGGTCAAAGGTTGGATTATCCTGGATCTCATCGCTAACATAAATGATGTCACGCAACACGGCAAACAGATGCTCACTGATCCCCCTGATCATCTTGCCGTCTACAAAGGCGCTCGACGGGGCATTCTTGACTTCAAGCTTGATGCCACGCTCCTGCTGAATCACCCGGATATCAAAGTCTGGATAGCGCTCCAGCAGCTCCTTACCATCATCCAGGTCACTACCACAATTCAACACCGCCAGTGAACAGTTGCGAAAGATGGTATACAAGCCACTTTGGCTGCGGTCAAGCAGTTTGCTCACCTCTACCCTGGAGAGCACATCCATATGCCCTTGCGGGGTAATTCTTGCGTCGACTACTTCGTCACTCATTACCTGATATTCTCTCTCGTTATTCTTATATTAAATTAGACGGCCATTTCGCCCAAAGCTTAACCGTAACACACACAGATCCACATCTTATAACGCTCGTAAGAGACTAAAACACTTACCTTTTATCTATGATTCATGATGAAACTTTTTTCCAGAGCGGATCGTCCGACTATCTTTAATAACCATAATATTTGCAAAGGTTTTTCGCAATGATGTAACTCAGCATCTAAAAGCAGCACAGTGGCACATCGAATAGGCAAGAATGCATGCAACTCAAGAAGGTTTCCGCTGTGGTTGCCAGGCAAATAGCGCCGACCGCAATGTGATTGACGCAGTAGAACCAGGCATCATCGAAGAGAGAGCGTTTGTGTCGCGGGCTAAACACTCATTAGGGAGCCCCTTGTGACAAGTGTTCAAAACCCACCCAATTCGATGGATTTTTTATGGCTGCAAATTCCGCATGTGGTCAGCTGTATTCCACAACGACTGCTTCAAATGATCACGTAGCATCGTATCCAGCACCACCTCATCCAGCGCCTTCGACATACACAACATCCACGCATCTCGCTCCGCCTCACCAATCGCAAAGGGCAGATGACGCGCGCGCAGACGAGGATGCCCATATTTTTCGATGTAGAGTGCCGGTCCACCCAACCACCCAGAGAGAAACATATAAAGCTTGTCACGCGAACCATCCAGGCTCACCGGGTGCATCTTACGAATCCCCTCCGCCTCGGGCAGACTATCCATCAGATCATAGAAACGATCCACCAGACGACGCACCCCCTGCTCTCCATCCAGGCGCTCATAGTGGGAATATTGCATCGCTGTCATCTCAAATACTGCTATTATCAAAAAATCGTATTCTACCTGAAAAGCGATGCACAAGTGACACTCATACCTGCCGCTCCCGGGAATCTGACTACTGCATCAAATACCCTCGGCCTGCCAATAAAAAAGGCCCTGCCAAATTGGCAGGGCCTTTTCAATCTGCTGACAATTCAGAGTTTAATTCAGCTTCGCTAGCTCACGCTCGACTACTTTCGCTGGCAGTGGAATGTAACCATCTTTTACCACCACTTCCTGGCCAATCTTTGACAATACCATCTTGAAAAACTCTTTCTCTAACGGCTGCAGTGGCTTGTTTGGGTGCTTATTCACATAGACATAAAGGAAACGAGAGAGTGGATATTTTCCCGCTACTGCATTATCAGGCGTGGCATCAACAAATGGCTTACCTGTTTTTTTGCTCAACGCAATAGCCTTTACACTGGAAGTCTTGTAGCCGATACCTGAGTAGCCGATACCATTAATAGAGGAGCTAACAGACTGTACTACCGATGCAGAACCAGGCTGCTCATTGACACTATTTTTAAAATCGCCTTTACACAGTCCTTTCTTTTTAAAGTAGCCGTAAGTACCCGACACCGAGTTACGCCCATAAAGCTGGATATCACGATTTTTCCAGGCACCTGTCAGGCCAAGTTGTCCCCAGTTGGAAATATCTTCTTTCCCCTTACACTTTCGGGTTGAAGAGAACACTGCATCGACATCAGCGATGCTCATCCCTTTAATGGGGTTATCTTTATGAACATAAACGGCCAGTGCATCAATTGCCACCGGAATAGCCAGAGGTTTATAACCATGGTGCTTCTCAAACGCCTGCATTTCCTTACCCTTCATCTTACGACTCATTGGGCCAAGATTAGAGGTCCCTTCAGTCAATGCTGGTGGTGCAGTTGAAGAACCCGCGGCCTGAATCTGAATATTAACATTAGGATAAAAACGCTTGTATTCCTCGGCCCACAGGGTCATGAGGTTGGCCAGTGTGTCTGAACCTACACTGGATAGGTTTCCGGACACGCCGCTGGCACGTTCATAGTCAGGTAAGGCCGCCTCGACCTTGGCACCTGCTGCCACAGCTGAGCTTGCCGCAGCGACAGCCATCATGGTCGCCAGGGCGATAGAAAGTGTTTTAGATTTCATCAAATATTGCTCCTCAGTGGGGGTTTAATCCGCAAATTCAAAAATTAACTTCAAATCAGATGGGGCTATTATTCATCTGGAAAGTGTCAAGGGTATGAACAATAGATGACATTTTTATTACAAACGTCATACTATCGTTAAATAATAAATATCATTATTTAACAGGAGTATAGATAAGTCTTGCCGGAAAATGACAACTAAAAACACTGCCCTTTTCAATCTCACTGCTAATTTCCAAATGCGCCCCATGGCGATCAAGCACATGTTTGACAATCGCCAATCCTAAACCGGTCCCTCCACTCGCACGTGACCGGCCCGCATCCACACGATAGAAACGTTCTGTCAGTCGCTGTATATGGTGCGGAGCGATACCGATTCCACTATCTTTTACACTGAAGAGAATACCTTCATCATCCTGCAGGCACTTAATCACAATCGTGCCTCCAGCCGGTGAATAGCGAACAGCATTTGCTACCAGGTTAGAGAGCGCACTATGTAACTCCTTTTCATCCCCCATCAACCAGATACCCGGCTCGACATCAAGGGTAATACCGTGCTTATTATCACTTAACGCTATCGCCTCATCATAGATAGTGGCCAACATTGCAGATAATGACACTGGGTAGTGGTCGCGTTGATTATCCTCCGTTTCAAGCCTGGAGATCATCAACAGGTCATCCACAATACTCAACATGCGCTGATTATGCTGCTGCATATGAGTGATTGAACGCCGCCAGGTCGCAAGCGTTTCACTATCATCTGCATCGGCAAGACTCTCTAACGTCCCCGTCAACACCGTCAGCGGGGTGCGTAACTCATGGGAAACATTGGCCACAAAGTCCTTACGCATTTTCTCCAGATTTTTGATACGCGTAACATCACGTGCAATCAACAAATTCTGGTTCTGGCCACCGTAGGGCACAATATTGATTTCCAGGATCATCATCTCATCTGCCGGAGATGGCATCTCCAGCGAATCACTAAAGTCACCTTTAGAGAGGTAATTTGCAAAAGATGGGTGGCGTAGCAAATTGATCACACGCTGCCCAATGTCACCAGAAATACTCAATCCCAGATAACGAGCTGCTGCATCATTAAACCATTCGATTTCACCACTCGCTCGCAGTACCACTGCCGCATCAGGCAATGCAGATGTAGATTCTCTAAAACGACCAATCACATCAGCCAGGCGACGTTTACTTTTTCGATTGCGCTGACGCATGCGGTAGATATGATAATAAAGCTCACCCCATACCCCATTGCCTATAGGAGGTGTTGCGGTTCCCCCCTTACGTAACCACTTTTCAAGACGAACCAGATGCACCAGATGCCAGATAAGATAGGCTACCGTCGCAAACAGCGCTGCCAGCAACATCTTGCCAGTCAATAGTCCAACCAATAACGCTAGTACAACGAGCGTAATAAGACGCCAGATTTCAGATGCCCAGGGATTTAGCAAGTATCAGACCTTTGTAGAGAAACGGTAACCCGCACTGCGCACTGTCTGCACATAACGGTCATGACCAGAAGGGGTCAAGGCCTTACGTAGTCGACGGATATGCACATCGACTGTGCGCTCCTCGACATAGACATTACTGCCCCAGACTCTATCGAGTAACTGACTACGGCTATAGACGCGTTCTGAATGTGTCATAAAAAAATGTAATAAACGGTATTCCGTGGGTCCAAGCTCCAGAGACTCATCATTTACCATAATTCGATGGCTGGCAGTATCAAGCACAAGGTTATCAACCTCAATGGTTTCATTTTCTGCCTGTGGTGAAGTTCTACGTAATACCGCCTTGATTCTAGCGATTAATTCACGCGGAGAGAAAGGTTTGGTGATGTAATCATCGGCACCAGCATCGAGTCCAGTAATCTTGTCCGATTCACCCCCTTTTGCGGTCAACATGATGATAGGTATATGGCTCGTTAATTCCTCTTTTTTAATACGGCGCGCAAACTCCATTCCACTCGAACCCGGCAACATCCAGTCCAGCAGCAACAGATCTGGAAGCATCCCCCCAAGCAATCCCATCGCTTCTTCTGCATCCTCGGCCTTAATCACCTCGAAATTTGCTCTGACCAACGCAACCTCAATCATTTCGCTGATTGCTGGCTCGTCTTCAACAATTAATATTTTTGCTGCCATCGATAATCCACTCAAAAGGTCTATTCATAATAAGCAAGATTAGAACGAACAATTGTTACAGCCATATTACAAAAAATAATTCAACCATTACTCGTAACTTTTTCCTTTAAACACAGCTAGTTATTGAAAGTATAACATTACTTTACGAGATGGAATAAAAAACGGACATGTAAACGCCATAAACATGCCATTAACTAGAATATTAAAGACGGGGGCTAAATCCCCATCCAGCGAATCAATGCCTACATCCTCTCGCTTCAATCACACACCAACATATAAAGCGTCGCTGGGCTGAGCGATTAATGGACGTAATATTTTATTCATAAATTCACAATATATATGTAAAAAGTCCGCCACATAATCCACCCCCAGTCGCGTCACATCGCGGTAATTATTTTAATAAGTTTCAGTAACCACTTGAGGGAGTCACTCAATGAAAAAACATCTACCACTTTTGATCTCATCTGCGCTAATACTACCGATGACGGCACAGGCTGAAGGCCCAATTGACGGTAAGGTTTACGGTAAAATTAATGCTGCGGTTCTCAGTACGGATGACAAAGGCACCTCCGATACCTATCTGGAGAGCCATGCTTCGCGCATCGGTTTTAAAGGGAAGAGCGAGGTCGAGCATGGCATATCTGTCATCTACAAACTTGAATATGAAGTTAACCCAACAGAAAAAAATGCTTCATCTAGCACCAAGAGCACTGGCGGTGTAACAGACACAGCCGCTTTAACAGGTGGTGAATATAAAGATACTGCAATCTTTAAGCAGCGCAATGCCATGATCGGCCTGGAGACGGTCGCGGGTACCGTGATGATGGGAATGCATGATACACCAATGAAACTGGCACAGGGTAAAGTCGACCAGTTCAACGACCTCACCTATGGTGATATCAAAAATGTCGTCAATGGTGAAGAGCGCGTGCCAGACCTGTTTGCGTACGTATCACCAGAACTCTATGGTTTTTCTCTTAATGCTGCGGTAACACAGTTTGAGGACGATGAAGAAGGCAAGGATGATGGTTCTTCAGTTGCCATCACCTATAAAGGTGTCAAGAATCTCTACCTCGCCGCAGCGGTTGACAGCGAGGTCGATGGTTATGACGTACAGCGCCTGGTTGCACATTACAAATTCAAGGACCTGACTGTTGGTGCGTTGCTGAACTCGTCTGAGAAAGCAAATACGCCGGGCTCGAAAGATGAAGATAGCACCATCGTCAGCGCATCGTACAAGGTCAACAACTGGAAAGTAAAAGCTCAGTTTGGTTCTGGCGATGAAAAAAGCAAAGGACTGGAACAGGTCGCCTTCGGCGTTGATTACAAACTGGGTAATAACTCAAAGGTCTACTTCTATAGCGCATCACTCAAAGACGATGTGGTTGGTGGTACCGATAAGAAAGCCAATGGCCTTGGAATTGAGCACAAGTTCTAATCCAGACCATTTTAAGCAACACCTAAAAAGAGAGCCTCAATAGAGCTCTCATTTATTCTCCCCTCATCTTAATAAAAAGATGGGTTCTTTGCGGGGCTTTTTGCCCCGCTTTTTTATTTTCACTCTATTGACAGTGACCTATCGAGCCAACGGCACATAGTCGACCATCAATCCATTTCGTCTTATCAAGTTTCACACCGAGAAGACTCGCATTTGAAATATTGGCGCCATCAAGATCTGCATATGAAAGGTCAGCACCATCGAACACCACACCACCAAGATCAGCCCCCCTGAAACTAACACCGACAAGCGTTGCCTCTCTGAGATCAGCACCATTCAAGTCAGATACACTAAGATTCGAAAATGAGAGATTTGCATCAACTAACTGACTGCCGCTTAAATCCACACGCATCAGATTCATATTTTGCATGGTTGCACCAGTCAAATTCACACCAGTAAGCAGTGCCGCTTCCATCTGACAGTTACTCCAGTTCACCCGCGGCGCTGCAGCTCCTGCACAGTCAATCACATTCGCTTTTGGTTCTGGCTGATTAAGGTAAATCATCACGATCATCACGCTCAGCAGTGAAAAGATAACAAAGCCCACTAACGGTCGGCTAACCTGCTTTCCTTTTCCCAGGCGTTCTATATTTACTGCGGTCGAACCTGTCGAATCAAGTGATATCAGTGATTCGTGCTCTATAAACTCATCAGCAGCAGCCTGCTCTGCCTGTTGATGATGGGACTCACTGTTGAGCTCTGCCTGCCTGGCCTCCCAGGGTTTTTCTGCCATCGACTGCTGCCGCAACAGCCCAGCCTCTCCCTCCTTAAAGAGCATCGATGACAAAATTTTTGGAAGTTCAGAGACCAGTTGCCAGCGCTTTTGATCCAGGCTAAATTCATCATTTCTTTTGAGTCGACCGTGCAGTAAGTAATGCGTAATCTTCTCTTTAGTAAATGGCCCACGCACCACGCCGCTGCGGCGAATATACCACTGCTGATGACGACTGGATGATGTTGAATTCATAATGCCCTACTCTAATGAAGCCCGTTCAAGTGGTCAATTGCGATTAACTGCCGATAAGATTAAATAATAGTAAAATCAGCCTATTTACTTAAAACCTGGCAACATCATAGTATCAGCAGAACCCATTTAAGGCCCGACTTGTCACATGGAAATCAACAACAATCCCCCAGTGAATCCATCGCAGAGCTCAAATCAGCTAAAAGCGATTGCCCATACATGGCAAGTGGGACAAATGCTTAAAGCGGTAGTCGTTGAAAGCCTGCAAAATAACGTAAAGTTACGCGTCGAAAATGCACTCATCCAGGCACCAACCACCAAACAGCATCAACGTGGCGAAATACTACTGCTATCGGTATTACGCGCTGGCGATAAACCAGTACTAAGAGTACTTCCACAGCAACTCCCACCAAGCCAGACTTTACAGGCACTACAGGACAGTGCATTAAAAGTACTACTCCCCAAACAAGCACCGTTAACACCACTGCTGGCCAACCTGGTAGCGATTGCCCAGCTTAAAACCCAGCTCGCGCCCCCTCTAACCACTGAAATCAGTGATAGCGTGAAAAAGCTGCTGGAAAATATCGCCCATGTTGACAAGATTGGCGACCCAAAAGAGCTGCGCCGTGCAATTAACGATTCAGGCATGCTTCTCGAAAAAAAACTCGCCGACCTGCCCCTGACAAACAAGAAAAACAGTCATCAGCAAGGAACGCCCTCTGCTTCGCAATCTGCGGCTAACAGATCCACTAGTGCCATCGCACAAGACCTTAAGGGAAACTTACTACAGCTGCTGAATATATTACGCCAGGCTCCCTCCGCCAACGAGGGAAGCACAAAAATCCCGCTCCCACTGCAGCCTCTTCTCACCAGTGGTACCACTGGCACGATCAATACAGGCAACCAAACTCAACCCCCAGCACAGGGGACATCGCAAGCAATCAAAGAAAACCTGCTGCGCCTGTTGAGTATGCCAACAAGCGGTGATTCCAGTGATGAAAGAAAAATGTCATCGCAATCATTACGGCTCTCTGAGTTCACCGCCTCAATAAGCCGCCTACCCTTGCCGTTTTTTCGCCATCTACCGCTACAGGCACAGAAAGCACAACAACCTACCCTTGCCCTACTGCAACACCGCGACCAGATTATCGGTGAATTGATCCGCCAGGTCGAAGGTAGCATCGCCCGGGTACAACTCAGTCAACTTGCCTCACTGCCACAGGACAACAGCTCACCGCCGTCATGGACATTTGAACTACCCTTGCGCCATGGCGAGAGCGTTGATGTGGTTCAATTGCGGATAGAAAAAGAGGCTTCACAGGAGAGTGATGAAACAGAATCACGCTGGCAGGTAACACTAACACTAGACCTACCAGAAATTGGCACAATCTACGCCACCATTTCTATTCATGGCGAAAATGCTTCCACAACCCTATGGGCTGAAGATAACGATACTGCAGAATTAATCGATAAAAACTTACAGTTATTGCGCAACGCCCTTGAACAACATGGCGTGAAAAGTGGGGAGATCAAATGTCAGCATGGAGTACCCCCTAACCCACCTCATCAGCAACGTCACACACTATTGGTTGATACTCAGGTATGAAAACAGAAAAACCAGATCAGATCACCACGGTAGCCTTGATGTATGATGGTGAAAACACACCGACAGTAACTGCCAAAGGAAGTGGGCATATCGCAGAAGAAATCCTGAAAATTGCCAGTGAAAACAACATCCCCCTCCATGAAGACGCCGATCTGGTGCAGCTGCTATCCCAACTCGAACTAGGTGATGAGATTCCACGAGCACTGTATGTGACTGTCGCCCAGGTGATTGCATTCGCCTATGTCATATCCGGGAAACGCACTAGCTAGGGTAGCTAAGCCATTTTATTGATTACAATAGATAATATTATGAAAAAAATGTTTTTTTTATGCTGATAACTATAAGAAAAAAGGATTTTGTGCCGCTACTAAAAGTGCAGGCTGGCCCACTAAATCAATACACGAATTATTTAAAGAATGACCATAGGCAATCAATTTCCCACAGAGGCACCTCCATCACACGAGTGTGAATACGATACCTCAGCTTGTGCCCACGTAGCGAATCAAGCCGAAGGGCTCAGCGCAATGCGTATTGTTATTGCCATTGAGAATAACCACAATGCAATGATCACCGAAGCACTACTACATCGAAGTGGTTTCAGGAACACACAGGTAGCAACCAGTGGAGATGAACTCTTCTCTGAACTGGAGGACTCGCTACAACATCAGCGCGAACCAGTCGATCTTATACTAGTCAGTAGCACCCTGGCAGATATCAAATGGCAGCAGACATGCGAGCGTATCAATCAACATAAGGCATGGCGTGACACTCCTGTCATCCTGATTGCCTCAGATCCAGAGTGGCTCGAATCAACTACCAAGGTCGCATTTAATAGTAACATTACCGATGTTATCTATACTCCGTTGCGTCCAGCGCACTTCACCCCCCATATTTATTCAGCATTGCTGCTAAAAAAAGAACGCATTATCAGAGCAATTAATGCACGCGAGCTGGAATCAGAACTGGCCGAACGTAAGGGAATCGATGCCCGTCTCCAGTACGTGCTTAATCATGACAACCTAACCGGTCTATACAGCCGTCGTCGACTCGTCACGGCCCTGGAAAGCGCAATTATTCACTGTAGAAGAGCATTTCAGAAGATCGCGCTACTTCACATTGATATTGATCAATTCAAAGTCATCAATGATCTTGAAGGACATCAAGCAGGCGATCAGTTATTAGTCAACATCGCCAACCTCCTGCGTGGATGCATCGATGACGAGAAACTGTTAGCCCGTATCAGTGCTGACGAATATAGCGTTCTTATCCAGAATTCAACCCAGCAAGAGGCACTCGAATTTGCTGAAGTCATTCGCCATGCAATAAAGTCATTTTCATTTGAGGTCAATGACAGGGCCTATAACATAGGCGTGAGTATTGGAATTTCAGTGATCATGCCAAATGAAAAAATAACGGCCAGTGTAATGCTATCACGTGCCAATCAGGCCTGTTTTGTTGCAAAGAAATATGGTCGCAACATGATCCATCTCTACGATGACATGGACGAAGAAGTTCACTTACTGCAAGACGAGGCATACTGGGCACCCAAAATCAAAAATGCACTGACTAACAATCGATTCTGCCTGATGTTCCAGCCAGTCATAAATCTTGGTACGAATCAGATTGATTATTACGAAGCATTGATTCGCATGCATGATGAAAACAATGAAATCATCTCTCCCGAAGTCTTTATCCCAGTCGCCGAGCGCATAGGCTTGATTCATGACATCGATAATTGGGTTATCAAACAAGCCATCTACGTATTACAACAGCTGCCCGATGATAAATCCCATATTTCCCTGAATATCAATCTTTCGAGTCATGTGTTTCATGACCCTGGATTATTTCAGTGGATTAATAATTGTTTGAATGAGACAAATGTTGATGCTAATCGCATTACCTTTGAAATCACCGAAACTGCCGCCATCGCAAACCATGAACAGACGCGAGAGATGATTATAAAGATACGTGAACTGGGATGTAAATTTGCACTAGATGACTTTGGCGTAGGCTTTAATTCATTCAGTTATCTAAAACAGTTCCCAGTTGATTATCTCAAAATCGATGGCAGTTTTATTACCAATCTACTGAATGACCCAATCGATCAAACGCTGGTTAAGTCAATGGTAGAAATATCTAAAACGCTAGGTAAAAAAACCGTTGCAGAATTTGTAGAGAGTGAAGAAATTCTGGAGATGATCAAATCCTATGGAATCGACCATGCTCAGGGTTACTTCATAGGAAAACCGGACTCGGCATTTGAAGGGATTGAGACAGTCAGTTTCTGTCCTTACCCAGAAACCACACACAACTGACCATCATCAAGGTCTGATTTCGCACGATGCAGCAACATTAACAGTTCTGCCTCAGCACGCACCAGACCACATGTTGAAATCAACTCTTCCACAGTAGCCCCTTGACGTACCATACGACTTGCCTGATCAAGCGCCCTGTCAGATGGATCACGCAAATCTAATTGATCCTGACGCTCCAACACACGCTTCATCTTTTGTTCAAGCTTATTGAGGTGCCCGCCAACGCCAGCAGCACCGGCACAAAGCGCACTGACATCATCATTTAATAACTTTATCTTGAGCTCATGACATCGATTATTCCGTCGCTGTTGAGAATACAACCTCAACACAAGGATTATCAGAAGTACATTGACAACACCCAGTAACACCATTAGATATTCGTTATACTCCATCACTTACCACCTCATGCATAATCGTCAAAATGGAATTTTCCATCACGATCATCTTCTTGGTCTTTCTGCGCATTACCGTCACTATGTTGTTTCTGTCCGTGATATTCACGATCCATTGATCGCTTGCGAGAAATTTTTCCGTTGGGATTGTTAAACCTAAGTGCTCTAATCGGCGTGATGTTTCCTATATCAACCATCATGAATCACCTTGAGGCTTAAAAATCCGCAATCTCTTGCCATTCATTATTGGATAACAATTTATTAACATCAACCAGAATCAAGAGATTTCCTTCACTGCTATAAACCCCCTGAATATACTTTGCACTTTCATCATTACCGACATTAGGTGCCGTTTCAATGTCTGATGAACGTAGATAAACTACCTCAGCCACTCTATCCACCAGAATGCCCAGTACATTTCCCTTGGATTCGACGATCACAATACGTGAAGCATCATCCGTTTCGTAAGGAGGCAATCCAAAGCGCATACGAGTATCGAGCACAGTAACAACATTGCCACGCAAATTTATAATACCAAGAATATATGAAGGCGCTCCAGGAACAGGCGTAATTTCGCTAACACGTAAAACCTCCTGTACCTGCATCACATTGATACCGTAGGCCTCAGTTTCGAGTTTAAAAGTAACCCACTGAAGCACCTCATCCTGAGTGTCTACTGCCTTTTGATTCATACC
>CALZMY010000051.1 GCA_945788675.1 uncultured Gammaproteobacteria bacterium
AGATGCGCTCATTTATGTGGCGAAGCAGCTGATTAAACTTGATAAAAATGTAAGCAAGATCGCATTACATCAAATGTTTGCTGGCTTTGTTGAGCAGCAGGTACTGATTCCTGAGGTGGCCCAAAAGGTTACCCATCTACGCGGGCAGGGTAAGTTAGCGCGAACTTATAAAGGGTTGTTCAGAGTGATTCGCGAGTGTCGAGAGGGGATTTAGCCAGGGATCGCTTGTGCTTGCTGGAAAGCTTTTTTATCTGCAACTCTCGCTTAAGTGCGTCAGAGCGATTATTGGCGTTTTCGCTGTAGTGCAGTCTCACAGGGCGGCGCGAGCGCGTGTAACGGGCCCCCGTCGAGCTGTGATTGTGTTCCTTAATTCGTCTTTCAATATCAGTGGTAATGCCTGTGTAGTATGTGCCATCGCGGCACTCGACGATATAGACGTACCACATCACTGTTGGGTTAGTCTGTGGCGATGTGGCGTCAGGCATTAAGGTCGGGGATGAGTTCGCTCTCTAGTTTGGCGATCATATCTTTGAGCCATAGTTTGCGCTTTTTCAGGCGTTTCAGTAGTAGTTGGTCGGCTTTGAGGGCGACAGTAAGCTGTCTGATGACCTCATCGAGGTCGCGATGTTCAAGACGAAGTGTCTCAAGTCGAAGCGTGATAGCGGCTTTTTCATCTGTCTGTTGCATCACTCAATTGTAATGTATTTTTGCAATAAAGAAATCAGTTTTGTGGGAAGTGATTTAGCCTTTATCAGGAGACGTTGAGGTGGTGCATAGTGCTTATAAGGGAAGGAGATTTAAGCATTATCATTGATAAAGGGGTTGTGTCGTCGCTCTTCGCCAAAGGTCGACATTGGTCCGTGGCCAGGGATAAAACGGACGTGGTCGCCGAGTGGTAATAATTGTTCCTTGATGGAGCGAATTAAGGTGTCGTGGTTTCCGCGTGGAAAATCGGAGCGGCCAATGGATCCTTGAAACAGAACGTCTCCCACAATGGCAAGGCCATCATTCGCGTTGAAAAAGACCACGTGCCCCGGTGTATGACCTGGGCAGTGGAGCACCGCTAACGTGATGTTGCCAAAGGTGATTTCATCACCGTCTTTTAACCAGCGGTCAGGCGTAAAGCCCTCCAGCGGAGGAAAGCTAAACATTTCACACTGTTGTGGGATCGCATCGATCCAGAATTGATCCTCTTTATGTGGTCCTTCTATTGGTAGCTGGAGGCGTGTGGCTAACTCGGCAACGCCACCCACATGATCCAGATGTGCATGGGTCACCAGGATTTTTTCGATTTCAACGCCGGCCTGCTGTGCCGTTTCCAGAATGCGGTCGATCTCTCCACCAGGGTCAACGATGGCCCCTCGCATTGTTTCTTCGCAATAGAGCAGTGAGCAGTTCTGTTGCAACGGGGTGACAGGGATAATCTCGTATTTCATTGTTTATGCCTTGTTGGTTGGTTTTGACATTGATGTTGTTCGACCAGCCGACAATATGCAAATCAATGTGATGTGTCATTGTTCTGGGGAGACTCAAGGAACTAGCACTATCTTCCGACATATTGACATAGTCAGGTGGCCGTTTTGTGAATCACTTTTATCGGTTATCAAATACACAATAATGATATTAATTTCTGGATGGAGACGGCTATGGGTCTGATAGATGGGTTAAAGCGGCAATTACGGTCGGTTATCGAATGGCAGGATACAGACCCAGATCAGCTCTTTTATCAGTGGACCGATAATGGAGACGAAATCAAGAATGCCTCTCAGCTGATTATTGGGCCGGGGCAGGGGTGTATTTTTGTCTATGAAGGGGTGCCCAAGGCGATGATCGTGAAGAGCGGCATCGTCAATCTCGAGACCGATAACATTCCTTTCTGGACCACCATTAAAAAAGTCATGCAGTTCTTCGAGAGCGAGCACAAGGTCGGTATCTATTTTTTCAGAACGACGCGTGTGCTTGATCAGAAGTGGGGCACCAGTTCGGTGGTTAAATATGAAGACCCCAAATATCACTTTCCGGTTGGCTTGCGTGCCTTTGGCAACTACAGTTTCCGAATCAAAAAGCCGGGCCATTTTTTTGTCAATTTTGTCGGCAGTAATAGTGAATTTAGCGTTAGTCAGTTTCGTGACGTGATGAATGCGCGTGTGGTGCAGCCGCTGACAGATCATCTGGCACAGTCAAAATTTACCTATGTCGATATCGATGCTAATCGTGACGAACTGGCCGCAAGTCTGTTGGAGAAGCTAAAATTCGATTTCACCAAACTGGGATTTATGTTGACCGATCTGCGCATCGAGGGCACTAATTTCGATGAAGAGACAATGAGCCGTATCAACCGTATTGCCGATATTACTGCGGAACAACACGCCGCGGCGGCGGTGGGGATGGACTATGCCAGTCTGCAGAAACTGGAGGCAATGCGCGAAGCGGCGCGTAACGAAGGTGGCGGTGCGGGGATCGGAATGGGCATCGGGGCAGGCATGGGTTTTGGTCAGATGATGGCGAATGAAATGGGCGATTCGCTGGTTCCGAAACAAAATAGTCCGGCCGCATCACAAAATAGCGATGATCCGATGGCCAAGTTGTCACAGCTCAAGCAGATGCTCGATGCGGCGCTGATTACGCAGGATGATTATGATCAAAAGAAAGAAGAGATCATGAGTCGTTTTTAGGCCGTTAGTTATTTTTAGACTGGATTAATCCTCATGGCCAATTGTGTCAGCTGTTCTGCTCCGCTACCTGCGCCGAGTAATGTCTGTGAATATTGTGGGCGACGGAATGATGTGGATCTGCACGGCGTTCATCAGTATACCGTAGTCAAGCCCGACGCCGAGCGTGCCTGTCCACGGTGCGAAGTTGCGCTGCATACCATCAATTTGAAAAGTGATGGCAAATTTTTCATCGAACGTTGTGACCAGTGCATGGGGCTCTTTTTTGACCATGGCGAGCTGGAGGCGTTGCTGACGCAGTCGGTCTCCAATGTTTTCGATATCGATCATACTCGCCTTAATGAGATTAATAAGGAACTTTATCGGCGTGATATTGGAGAGCGTGATGGCGATCAGGCCTTCTACGTGAAATGTCCAGTCTGTAGTGATTTTATGCAGCGTAAAAATTTTGGCGCACGCAGTGGCGTGATCGCCGATCGCTGCAACAAGCATGGCGTATGGCTCGATGGTGGCGAGCTGAAACGGTTGATGGAGTGGAAAAAAGCGGGTGGACAGTTGCTACACGAAAAGATGGCGCAGGAGACGGAGGTGGCTTCTCAGAAAAGTCGGCACGCTGAAAATACGGTGGATGGGGAGTTTGCTGAACGCATGGGTGGTAGTCGGCGAAAAGAGGATATTTGGGTGTCACAGGATGATGACCTGGTCTCGGTAGTATTCAGATTGGTGGAAAAATTGTTCTGAATTAATATGGTTATTTAGCTAGTCCATTGTTTTTTCAAGTTTTTAGTGTCTTGTTCGAGTTACAGTATGTGAAACAGTCTGCCGGGTTCCCGGCCCTGTAAATACTATGGTAGCATTACCTAACTATAGGTTAACTAAAAGATTTCCGTTGGCGGGGTTTGGCTGTGGTGTAGTTTTGGGTGATTGGGGGCAATTCCT
>CALZMY010000052.1 GCA_945788675.1 uncultured Gammaproteobacteria bacterium
CCGTCAAACGGCAGCGTGTCGATCGGACAGAACGGTGCCATCACCTACACCCCCAACAGCGGCTATGCGGGGAGTGACGCCTTCGCCTATCGCATGACTGATGCCGATGGGGATGCGAGCAGCGCCAGTGTGAATGTGACCGTTAATACGCCGGTAGTAGATGGAAGCACGATTACCCTTACATGGACCGCCCCCACAACAAAAACTGATAACACCCCACTCTCACTGAGTGAAATCGCAGGATATTCGGTGTATGTTGGAACTGATCCTGGCAATCTGTTTGCATTTGCTCTGATTAATGATGGCTCTACCACGCAATATACAATAGATAATAATTTGTTATCTGGGTCGTATTATGTTGCAATCACATCGTTTGATGCAGAATTTAATGAAAGTGCTTATTCAAATATAATCGCTATCCATTGAATAGACCAGTACCTTCTTTGCGAGAAAAATGAAGTGGAGAACGGGTTATCAAAGAACAGCAGGCAAACTTCCCTGTCACCGCACTATGCCGGGTAATGAAGGTTAACTACAGCGCCTACTACAATTGACGCTAGCTGGGCCTTTGGTGACCTACAGCGACACTTGAGCACTGTGCCATCGAATGAAGGCGCTGCTCATGGAGTCCCGACAGAATTCGGGCAGCCATCAGATGATGAAACATCTACGCAAAGAAGGCTATGAAATTGGCCGCTATCGGATGCAAAGTCTGATGAATAATTTAGGCTTGACGGTTAAATGAAAAAAACGTTTTGTGTTGACCACCGCTAATAAACACAAGAAACCCGTCGCCAACAACGATAGCCTTATCACCGATATAGATATGCCAGCCACCGTCAATGTCCTCAACAATGACAGCGGCCTTGAGGATGCCCCAATCACACTCATGATCACAAGCCCACCTTTACGTGGCAACGTAACTATCGAACTAAATAACTCTGTCACATATACCCCTAATGCAGGGCACTTTGGAGTTGATAATTTTGCCTACAGCATTACCGATGCAGACAATGATAGTGCAATTGCCAATGTCGAAATAAATGTGGTGTGCGCTTCAGGCAACTGTTCTCAAACCATCAGAATCTCCTGGGATGCCAATTCAGAACCAGACCTCTCCGGATATTACCTCTATCATGGTACGCAACCGGGTGTATACACGGATAAAATCTGGCTTGGCAATGTCGCCTCATATGATCTCGAAATCCCAGACCTAACTGATCACTTCTTTGCAATATCAGCAGAGGATACCGCCGGCAATGAATCTGCTCGATCCGCAGAAGTTTCAATATTGATGGCACAATAATCAACTACTTGCTGGAAAAACCCATTAGCGACTACAATAAAATCTCTCAGCATCTGCTACGCAGAGAAGATGAGAATCATACTACGCTAATTGTTCAAACCGAAAGCGCTCAGGAACCTGTTCCATTTTTTTCTGTCTCCTGTGACTAATAGATTACCCTGCTTCTCAAGCGCTTTCGCACTGACATTACGAAATACAAGGTCGGCGTATGTGTTAAGAGAAAGCTCAACACACGGAGTGTCAGCGCGCTCTTTTCCGAATCGTATATCTACACCTGCAGTAGAGAAGTCGACCTGATAGTATTCCTGCCGATCGTGCGCATATTCATTGTAAAAACAGAAAGTCACAACACCTTTTTGTTTGCTGTCATAGCGGGATTTGAGGTTAAGTAAAGCACGCCCCGGATCGACCTGCTCGTCTGGGTTAGGTCCGCCATGCATATAATTAAAACCAAACTGACTCAGCGCCAGCATCGCAGGCTCAAGCGCTCGTCCCAATACTGTCAGCTCATAGACATGCGGTGACCCTAGTGATGACTGCTGCGTTTTTTTGATCAAACCATTTTCTTCCATCTCTTTTAGTCGACTTGCGAGCAGGTTTGTCGTCACCCCAGGAAGGCGTTCAATCAGGTCAGAATAACGCCATGGCCCCAATAGCAAATCCCTCAGTATCAGAATCGTCCAACGTTCTCCTATCACATCCATCGCCTTGGCCAATCCACAATATTGCTTGTAACAGCGTTTTTTACTCATCGAAAATCCTTGACATCAAAATACTATTAATTTTTAATAGTAAATACTTTAATTAATAATATAAATAAGAGGCGTTATTATGGAATTAGACGTAGTGCCCTCAAGTATACTATTTGCTGGGTTTATTTTACTGCCAATCCTGCTCGCCTGCTGGTGGATCTGGACTGCCGGTCATGCATTTGCTGTAGACAGCATACATAAGCCATCGAATCGTATAAATTCTGCTTCAGCACCTTTCAACAACAAAGCTGCTCTGTCAGCCGCGGTTTTATTGCTGATCTGGCTAATTTTTGCGGCCTTCGTCGGCCACCAGGACTGGGCCCACACCTTCGACTCATTCCCACCGCCCGGGGTACGCGCGTTCATTGCTGTTATCGTGATAACGATCATTCTCGCACTAACCAGACCGGGAAAGATTTTAGCCCTTAACACGCCATTGTGGTTACTTACTGGTTTTCAGGCATTCCGGATTCCCGTTGAATTCCTTATACACCAGGCCTACTTAGAAAAAATCACAATTATTGAGATGACCTATCTAGGTCGAAACTTTGACATTATGACTGGTGTTCTCGCCTTGCTAATTGCAATATATGCATACAAAAATAAAGTTTCAAACAAGGTTATTCTTGCCTGGAACATACTGGGCCTGGCTTTGCTGATCAATGTCGTCAGCACTGGCGTCATGTCAATGCCACATAACTTTCAGTTAATAGAGACCGATAAGCCCAATATATGGGTGATGTATTTTCCGTTCATATGGCTTCCTTTTGTCCTCGTTTGCTCGGCTTTATTCGGGCATCTGTTGATATTTCGATACCTGTTAGCCTGCAAACCTAAGCCTAATCACCCAGTTTGATAAGATCACACGAGGTATCTACCATATGATTACAGCACTATATGCATCAATTTGTGCATTAATTCTTATCATACTGTCACTGAATGTCATTAAGTTACGACGCGGCGAGCAAGTCAGCCTTGGAGATGGCGAAGTACAAGCGCTTAAAGTCGCCATTGCCGCACACTCCAACGCATCCCAGTATATCCCAATCGCGCTACTGCTGATATTTATGCTGGAATATAACGGTGCCTTCGCGGTACTTGTTCATCTGGCGGGCATCATGTTAATTGCTGGACGAATCTTACATGCAAGAGGGATAACTACGGCTTTTAAAGGCAGAGTATTAGGAATGCAGATAACGATTTGGACTATACTCTCATTAGCCATCGCCAATGTACTACTAGTCACGTATATGCAATTCTTTGCGTGATGAACATAATGCTGTATTTATAAACATACGAAATATCACTCCCATCACCGCTAACACCTCGCTACTTCATAGCACGTCTGTGCCTCTTGCCCAATGAACACTGTTTAGCAACTCCATCATTACTTCAAAACTGCTGCTACCTATTTTCATACAAACCTGAAATCATACATGCACTGACAAATCACAATAGAGCACTTAGACTGCTCCATCGTCACGCTTTGTCGATGGACCAATCTCGCTTCCTTTTTTACCATCAGATGATGGCACCCCATTTGCATATTTATAATAAAAACGCACTACTTATCAGGAACAATGTCGAATATTATGAATGCTTTGCGCAAAGACTTTAACTTATTGATTTCACGTCATGAAATTGGCCTCAAGGTAAGTCCTATATAAAGGAGATAAGCAGTGAAACAGCAAGAGATCGTGATCGTCGCAGCCAAGCGAACCCCGATCGGGGCCTTTCTTGGTCAATTTTCAGACACTCCGGCACCTGAACTTGGCGCTGCGGCAATAAGCGCAGCGCTGTCGGCATGTAGTCTTAGTGCAGATGCGATAGATGAGGTGCTAATGGGCTGCGTGCTTCCTGCTGGACTCGGGCAGGCACCAACACGTCAGGCTGCACTACTCGCCGGGCTGTCGATCAACACTCCCTGTAGCACCATCAACAAGGTATGTGGCTCCGGTATGAAAACAGTGATGCTTGCTGCTGATGCAATTAAAGCCGGCTCAGCCAATGTTGTCATCGCAGGCGGTATGGAGTCGATGAGTCGCGCCCCCTACCTCGACCAAAAGCGACGCCAGGGCGCGCGCTTTGGACACGCTGAAGTACTCGATCACATGCTCTTCGATGGCCTGCAAAATGCCACGGACGGCGCGGCGATGGGCATGTTTGCCGAGCACTGTGCAGAACATTTCAATTTCAGCCGTAACCAACTCGATACTTTCGCCACTGAGTCTGTCAATCGTGCCATTGCCGCTTGCGACAGCGGCGCATTCAATGATGAACTCACGACCGTCACCATTAATACTCGCAAGGGTGAACAGCAGATTAACACTGATGAAACCCCTTCTCGCTGTGATACCAGCAAGATCCCGAAACTAAAACCGGCCTTCAAAAAAGAGGGCGTCATTACCGCTGCAAATTCGTCATCACTTTCCGATGGAGCCGCTGCCATACTATTAATGTCTGCTGATGAGGCCCAAAAACGCAACATACAACCACTCGCACGCATCATTGCCCACAGCAGTCATGCGATGTTGCCGGAAGAGTTTACGCTCGCACCCATTCATGCCATTAGAAAACTCTACCAGAAAAGCGGTTGGCGCAATGACGATATCGACCTTTACGAGATCAATGAGGCCTTCGCCGCCGTCACGATGGGAGCGATACATGAGCTAAGACTCGACCATCAAAAAGTCAACGTCAACGGCGGTGCCTGCGCCCTCGGTCATCCTATCGGTGCATCGGGCACACGTATTATCGTCACACTATTACATGCATTAAGGGCGCGCGGCGGAAAACGCGGTATCGCCTCACTCTGCATCGGTGGCGGGGAAGCTACTGCAATTGCCATTGAAACGATAGACTAACAATAGTTGACAGATTCGTACATTAGGAATTCAGGGAATATTCCCAGCACATAGCGCTACATAGATCACGGAATTGAGACCATGACGATTATTGAAAGTAAAATCGACACGCGAAGCGAAGAATTCACCGATAACAGCGGCCATATGCAGCTACAGGTCAATGACCTCAATGAGCGCTTACGTGATGTCAGGATCGGTGGTTCCAACAAGGCGCGTGATAAACACCTGCAACGCGGCAAGCTGCTGGTCAGAGATCGCATCAATATGCTGATTGATGAGGGATGCCCTTTCATGGAGTTTTCGGCACTCGCTGCCAACCATATGTATGGTGACAAGGTACCCAGCGCCGGCATCATCACCGGCATCGGCATCGTGCATGGTCAGGAGGTGGTCATCATCGCCAACGATGCCACCGTCAAAGGCGGTACCTACTACCCAATCACCGCAAAAAAACACCTGCGTGCGCAGGAGATAGCCGAACAGAATCGCCTGCCTAGCATCTATCTGGTCGATTCTGGTGGTGCCTTCCTACCGATGCAGGATGAGGTCTTCCCGGATCGCGATAATTTTGGCCGTGTCTTTTATAATCAGGCAAGGCTCTCGGCACAGGGTATCCCACAGATTGCCGTCGTCATGGGATCCTGCACTGCAGGGGGTGCCTATGTACCGGCGATGGCCGATGAATGTGTCATCGTAAAATCACAGGGCACTATCTTCCTCGGTGGTCCACCGCTGGTTAAAGCAGCGACGGGTGAAGTAGTCGATATAGAAGAACTCGGAGGTGCTGAGATCCACAGCCGCGTGTCAGGTGTCACCGACTACATGGCTGAAGATGATGCCGATGCACTGCACATCACGCGCGATATCGTCGCCAATCTTAACCATCAAAAACAGGGTGTCATCAAACGTAAAGCGGTCACCAATCCACTCTATCCCGCCGAAGAACTCTACGGTATCGTGCCGTTTGATACTCGTAAACAATATGACGTACGTGAAGTGATCGCACGTATCGTCGACGGTTCTGAGTTTCATGAATTTAAAAAACTCTTTGGCCAGACGCTGGTGTGTGGTTTCTCCCATATACATGGCTATCCTGTTGGCGTCATCGCCAATAACGGCATCCTCTTTTCCGATTCGGCCCTCAAGGGGACCCACTTCATCGAGCTCTGTAACCAGCGCGGTATCCCGCTGTTATTTTTACAGAATATTGCTGGTTTCATGGTCGGCAAGAAATATGAACATGAAGGGATCGCCAAACATGGCGCCAAGATGGTCAATGCCGTTGCCTGTAGCCAGGTACCGAAATTCACTGTCATCATCGGCGGCTCTTATGGGGCGGGGAATTACGCCATGTGTGGTCGTGCCTACAGTCCGCGGCAGTTATGGATGTGGCCTAACGCACGCATCTCTGTCATGGGGGGTGAAACCGCCGCGCATCTATTAAGCACTGTCAAAAAAGAGAGCCTCGCCAGGGCAGGAAAACAGTTTAGTGAAAAAGAAGAGGAAGCATTTGAAAATGAAATCCGCGAACAGTTTGATCGCCAGAGCCACCCCTATCACGCCACCGCACGACTATGGGATGATGGCATCATCGATCCAACGCAAACACGTGACCTGATCGGACAGGGCATTGCCGCCGCCATGAATGCCCCGATAAAAAAGACCGATTACGGTATCTTCCGGATGTAACAGAAAGAATGTAACACGATGCGATATAGAGAAAAGACATGAGCCACGATGAACTACTCACAGTCGAGACTGACCCACAGGGTATCTGCACACTCGCACTCAACAACCCAGCTAAACATAACGCCTTTAACGACGAGATGATCGCTGCGCTACGCAGTAAACTCGGCGAAATAGCACAAGATGACAACATACGTATCCTGGTGTTAACCGGCAACGGAAAGAGTTTTTCTAGTGGTGCGGACCTCGAATGGATGAAGGCCGCAGCGCAACATGACGAGGCGACCAACCAGAAAGACGCCGAGGCGTTGGCAAAGCTCATGCGCACCCTCTACGAATTTGACAAACCGACCGTGGCACGCATCAATGGCAGCGCGTTTGGCGGTGCGCTCGGCCTGATCGCCTGTTGTGATATCGCGATTGCCATACGTTCCGCACAATTTTCCTTTAGCGAAGTGCGCTTCGGCCTGGTCCCGGCCGTCATCGCACCATATGTCATCAAGGCCGTTGGCGAACGCCAGACACGTCGCCTGTTCCTTACCGCGGAACGTTTCTCTAGCGAGTTGGCCGAAAAGATAGGCCTTGTCCATCAGGTCGTTGATGATGAATCACTCGATGAGGCAGTCGATATCGCCATCAATAAACTACTCAAAGCGGGGCCACTGTCAGTACAGGCATGCAAATGCCTGATTCGCTCATTAAGCCCAGACTTCGATGATGAATCATCGGCTCGACTGATTGCACAGTTGCGTGCTTCCGCAGAAGGACAGGAAGGAATGGCCGCCTTTTTCGAACATCGCCCACCCGAGTGGATAAAAAAAGACTGATTGGGCTCACCCCATGAAACCTGTTAATACTACAAGCACCCTACCAGCAAAGGTCACCATCGTTGAAGTGGGTCCACGTGATGGACTGCAAAACGAAAAGAAGTTATTAGACACCAGCATCAAGATTGACTTCATCAATCGCCTCTCCACCTGCGGCCTCCCTGTCATCGAGTGTAGCAGCATGGTCAATCCACAATGGATACCACAGCTCGCTGATGCCGAAGAAGTCATCGGAAAAATCGACAGGCATCCTGCTGTACGCTATCCGGTACTGGTACCCAATGAACAAGGGATGCAACGCGCATTGACAGCGGGGGCAACAAGTGTCGCGATATTTATTGCCGCAAGCGAAGGCTTTAATCAGAAAAACGTCAACTGTTCGATCGACGAATCCTTTACACGCTTTGAACCTGTCATGGCGCTGGCAAAGGCGGCGGGAGTCGAAGTACGCGGTTATCTCTCCTGTGTCATGGGCTGCCCCTACGAAGGAAAAATAAAACCGATGAAGGTGGCCACCATCGCGCGCCGCCTGATCGAACTCGGCTGTTATGAGGTCTCTCTCGGTGACACCATCGGCGTCGGCACCCCCCTTCAGGCACAGCGACTGATTCAGGCCGTCAGTAAACAGGTGCCCATTGAACAACTCGCAATCCATTTTCACGACACTCGCGGACAGGCGCTGGCCAACATCTTCGCCTGCCTCGAACTCGGCATCGCGACGATTGATGCCTCGGTCGCAGGGCTTGGCGGCTGTCCCTATGCCGCAGGGAGCAGCGGCAATGTTGCCACCGAAGATGTGGTCTATATGCTTGAAGGAATGGGTGTCGAGAGCGGCATCGACCTGCGTGCTTTGAGCGAGACTGGCAACATGATCTGCCAGCAGTTACAACGTACCAATCACAGCAAGGTTGCAAGGCTTTACCAATAACGACACACTAGGGCCTGTTAACACTCATTCTAAAGCCGCGTTGCCGCCCCAAAAAAGGGCCAGGCCTGGAATCAGTGTTAACAGGCCCTGGTACTATAAGACCATCCAGCCACATGGGATAAGAGTATGGAATTCAAACAATGTAAGGCCATCATCACCGGCGGCGCCTCTGGGCTGGGGCTCGCAGTAACACAACGCATCATTGCCGCAGGTGGCTCAGTGGTGATCCTTGACCTCAACCGCGAAGCCTGCGCAGATGAGCTGATTCTACTCGGAGAACGTGCACATTTCATCACCACCGATGTCACCTCCGAATCCGCTGTTGACACTGCCATCATCAAGGCGCATGAGCTAATGGGTGAGATTCGACTGGTCGTCAACTGTGCCGGTATCGCGCCGAGTCGACGCGTGCTGGCACGTGATGGGCTGATCAGCAATGCAGAGTTTCAGCAGGTGATCGACATCAACCTCAACGGCAGCTTTAACGTCTGTCGTGCCGCCGTTAACCTGATGCAGAACAATAGTGCTGACGGCAAGGATGAAGAGCGAGGTCTGTTGATCAATACCGCCTCAATCGCCGCCTTTGAGGGACAGATTGGCCAGGCCGCCTACGCCGCATCGAAGGGTGGCATCGCCAGCATGACGCTACCGCTGGCACGTGAATTTGCACGGCTCGGCATCCGTGTAATGTCGATCGCACCGGGACTTTTTGAAACACCGATGTTCGATCAATTACCGCAAGAAGCACGCGAGGCACTTGCCGCCAACATCCCCTATCCAAAACGACTTGGCCAAGCCGATGAGTTTGCGTCACTGGTACAGCACATCGTCGAAAATCCCATGTTAAACGGTTCCACCATCAGGCTGGATGGTGC
>CALZMY010000053.1 GCA_945788675.1 uncultured Gammaproteobacteria bacterium
CGTTGTTGATGAGTGGCCCACTTAACAAGGTGTTGGAGATTGGCACCGGTTCTGGATACCAGGCCGCGATCCTCGCGTTGCTGGTCAAAGAGGTCTATAGCGTGGAACGTATCGAGGCGATGTTGAAACAGGCACGCGCACGTTTTCAGGAACTCAAGCTGCGCAATATTCGCCTGAAATTTGATGATGGTACGCACGGATGGCCAGAGTATGGCCCTTATGATGGTATCATCGCAACCGCTGCACCGGTGGATGTGCCCATGGCATTACTGGAACAGCTGACGCTAGGTGGGCGTCTGATCATCCCGATTGGCAAGCAGGGCGTGCAGAACCTGATGTTGTATACGCGCACCGATGAGGGAGTCGAAGAAGCGTTTATTGAACAGGTGAGTTTTGTGCCGATGCTGAGTGGACAGAAAAAATAGTCATCAAGTAATGAAACTGTTCAGCTATCTATATGACAAAGTCATGGTGTGGGCTGCACATCCCAAATCACCTTATTACCTCTCGGCACTGAGTTTTGCCGAGTCATCTTTTTTCCCGATCCCCCCTGATACGATGCTGGCACCGATGGTACTGGCGCAGCGTTCGCGTGCCTGGTTCTATGCTTCTATTACCACAGTAGCTTCGGCACTCGGTGGCGTATTTGGTTATCTGATTGGCTATTTTGCCTTTGATGCTATCGCACCATTGATCGAGGAGACGCACTACTGGGCGCATTATGAAACCGCCACGGAATGGTTTGCCGAGTGGGGCGTATGGGTGGTCTTTATCGCCGGTTTTTCGCCGATTCCGTATAAGATCTTTACACTCTCGGCGGGCGCGGTGTCGATGGCATTTGTGCCTTTTCTTATTTGTTCTATTATTGGACGTGGACTACGTTTCTTTCTGGTTGCCGGGCTGATCTACTGGGGTGGTGAACGGATGGAGAAAACATTGCGTGCGTATGTCGATCGCATCGGTTGGGCGGTAATTATTCTTGCTGTCGTTGTGTATGCCGTGGTGCAGTTCATATGAGTTTATCGCTACTGACAAAAGGAACTGTTGCAGTAATCCGACATTCCGGCGAAGGCCGGAATCCAGCAACTGCAGGTGATATAGACTCTGGATTCCGGTCTACACCGGAATGACGGCACATAGGGCATTCAGCAGTTTTTTGTTATGAGCGGCCAGATACAAACAACACTCTTAGTTACGCTGATGTTGTTGTTTACAGGTTGTGGCTCGTTAGTTCACCACCAGGTACAGAAAGGCGATACCCTCTATTCAATCAGTTGGCGTTACGGACAGGATGTCCGCGAGCTTGCCGCGTGGAACAAGATCGATGCTCCCTATGTCATTCACCAGGGACAGATGCTGAGGATTGCGCCACCACTTAATCAGTCGAATCCTGCACTGTTGCAACCTCGTAGCAAACAACAGAGCCGTGCTGTACCTGTTATTCAGAGTAAGAGCAGTAGCGTAACTCAATCCAAACCTCAACCTCAGCGTCAGACAAGCACACCTGGCAAGGCTAAATATGAACCGCTCACATGGAGCTGGCCAGCCACAGGCAAATTATTACGTACCTTTTCCGCAAAAAAGATCGATGGGAATGGTGTTGATATCAGTGGCCCCGCCGGGAGTCCGGTGCGTGCCGCTGCCAATGGGCGGGTAGTCTATAGCGGTAATGGTTTAACTCACTACGGGAACCTGCTGATCATCAAACATAACGAAAGCTACCTGAGCGCCTATGCACATAATGACAAGCTGCTGGTGAAAGAGGGTGAGTCAGTGAACAAAGGACAGAAGGTTGCCGCGATGGGGGCAACGGGCAGCGACAGGGTGATGTTGCATTTTGAGATTCGTTTTAACGGTAAGCCGGTGGATCCGTTACGCTATCTACCTAAGCGGTAGTTTTTCTGATTACGCTTCAATGCCGAATAAATATTAGATATTCAGGGTCGAATTATGCATCAATGAGGTGGGTAAAATGGGTTTTTAAAAGTGTGATTATACATAAATCTTTTTATTTAAATTTTATTATAATATGATGATTTTAAAGTATTTTAATTGTTATTCATCGGTTTATAAGAAAACTTAGATATTTTTTAATAGAAATTTTAATTGCGGATATTTTTGTAGTTATTTTCGCAAAGGACGTTATATAGAGTATCTAACAGTATTCAGTGAAAATTGATCAGATATAAGATCAGCTAGCAATCTGCTTCAATATCTTGATGGCTGTCGGGGGAATTAAGCAGGATTATTTTTTAGGAAAATTAACCATGAGTCGTCGTGTGATTATTTCTTATTTCATCAGGAAAACTCAGTATCAATGCTGCTGCATATAGCCTGATAGTAAATAGCATGAGTACCTCTATTGTTATATGTGCTGATTCTAGCAATGCGCGTGAACAGATCGCGAGTATATTTCCATCTGATTGGGACGTTGTTATTACCAATGCCAGTAATGGTGCTGAAGGGATTGCGGCGATCAGAGCGGGGAAGGCAGATTTCATATTCATCTCACTTGGCATGTCTGGTGTGAGTGGCCTCGAAGTACTCAAAGTTATCAAGGATGAAAGTCTCCCGACCATTGCTATTGCCATTGAAGATGAGGGGCAGTCGAGTTGCCGACAACAGGCGCAAGCACTTGGAGCACTGGCATTCCTTGAAAAGCCAGTGAATATTGAAGTGCTCACAAACACGCTTAATGATTATGGCATGTTAGATATTTTAACAAATAGTACCTCCGTAAATACTGAGCGTGATGAAAACCTGTCTGACTTTTGTCAGGAGATAGCCAATATCGCAATGGGACGTGCTGCTGCGTTGCTTTCGAAAGTGATTGCCAGTAAATGTGTGTTATCAGTTCCAGACGTTACCATCACGACATCAGTCGATTTGAAAAAGGCTCTTATTTCAGAGAGTAATGCGAGTGATGTTTCGATTGTATCGCAAGGCTTTATAGGTGAAGGGATTGCTGGCGAAGCGTTACTAACATTTAAAAATGATGAAGTAGCGTTATTTGCACCTTTGTTAAAAGTGGACGATGAACTAACAGACGCAGTTATAAAGGGGGTGTTACTTGAGGTAACTAGCACTTTGCTGGGTTCATTTTTAACAGGCATCGCTGATCAACTGGATTTAAGTTTTAGTCAAAATCACCCTAGAGTAGTTACTATGAGTCGTGATAGTGAGTTGATAAATCAATTGACGCCTGAACATAATCAGGAAATTCTTGCTATAGAGTTAAATTATTCTTTTGAAGAGGGTCGTTTTATTTGTAATCAACGGGTACTGTTTACTGAACATTCTGTGGCGCGTTTAAGTCAACTTGCTGATGTTGCACTGGCCTAGCTATGACTGATAGTGCAGAAAGCCTGGAAGAATTACACTGGACCTTGGGGATTATACAGCATCTTGATGTTGGCCTGGTTGTACTCGATATAGACCATAATATTTGCCTCTGGAATAGTTTTATGGTGAACCACAGTGGTATGAAAACAAACAAGGTTATTGGTAATAACATCTTCCAATTGTTTAGTGACATCCCTGAGTTATGGTTAAAAAATACCGTTGATTCAGTGTTTACACTGAAAAATCGAGCCTTTTCTACGTGGCAGCAACGCCCTTATTTATTTAAATTTAAAAGTTATCGTCCCTTCACTGCTCACTCTGAGTACATGTACCAGAACATCACTATGATTCCCCTGACTTCAGCAGATGGCGTGGTTAAACATGTCTGTCTTGTTATATATGATGTGACTGACAGTGCACTGGATGACCAGGCGCTAGAGAGTACTAATGAAGAGTTGAGTTATCTGAGCCGTACAGATAGTTTGACCGGGCTATTTAATCGCCGTGCCTGGCAAGAATACCTGAGCATGGAGTATAAACGATATACGCGTAATGAAAAGCAGTCTGTTCTTGTGATGCTTGATATTGACCACTTTAAAAATATTAATGACACATATGGTCATCAGGCTGGTGATGCCGTGATATGTTCAATCTCCAGCACGATTACGCAGGTTAAGCGCGAGACAGATTATGCTGGACGCTATGGAGGTGAGGAATTTGGCGTGATCTTACTTGCAACCAATTATGAAGGCGCGATGGTATTTTCTGAGCGCCTTCATAAAGCGATTGCGAGTATCGAAGTGATTTATGAAGATCAGAAAATTGATTACACCGTAAGCATAGGATTAGCAGAAGCTGGGGATGCAAACGACTGCACAGAATGGTTGTCACACGCAGATCAGGCACTCTATAAAGCTAAGGAGTCAGGGCGAAACTGTACGATGCAGTATGATAGTCAAACGGTGACGAAAGCGGATCAATACGATATATGACATCGTTAATGGTTAATGAATCGTATACGATACCAGTGGTGTGGGGCACCATCTATTATGGTTCAGCTTCGATGTATTGAAAATCAAATTCAGCAACGATGGCGCCACTGTCATCCACTACCGCAACTGTCCAGTCGCCGATCCAGCCAGGTAGCAGCGTCTTACTGGAGTTTACCCGCCAGCGAGGGCCTTTAACATTAAAGGGAACTTCCGCCATGACTTTACCTGCAAACAGCCAGCGGTGTGTCACAGTCTGCCCTTGCAGGTCTCGCAGTTCACTAAAAAAATAAACCTTGTCGGCATTGTTGCTTAGAGTAGTGATTTCATCGACGGGCTCACGCTGATCGATAGCAGAGGTAAATTGTCCGCGTGCTACCTCTCCAGCATTGACAATCTGCGATGAACCGAACGTGATTAAAATTAGTACAACACAGGTTAATAGTCGTTTCATTTTATCTCTCCATTGAAGGCTTACATCTTTTCGATACGTACTAACTGCTCTTTTAGTTTCTCCTGCGATATGCGCATCTCACCAAGGCGCTGCTGCTCTTTGGCAACTACATGACCTGGGGCTTTCTCCACATAGTTAGGGTTTGCTAGTTTCGCCTCACTTCTGGCCAGATCTTTAGAAATTTTTTCGATCTCTTTATTGAGACGTGCGAGTTCGGCATCTTTATCGATCAAACCGGCCATCGGGATCAGCAATTTGGTTTCACCAATCAGAGCGGTCGCTGATTCCGGAATCTCGTCGCCATCGTTCAGAATAGTGACTGACTCCAGCTTCGCCAGTGTCATCAGGAAGTCCTGATTGTTTGCCAGCCGAGTTTGATCATCAGCGCTGCTGTTTTGTAGTAATACTGGCAAAGGCTTGCCTGGTGGGATATTCATGCCGCTGCGAATCTTGCGTACACCGTTAATGAACGCTTTTACCCACTCCGTATCTTCAATTGCATCAAGATCAAGCCACTCAATGCCAGGTTCGGGATAAGGCTCGAGCATGATGGTTTCGCCTTTATTTCCGAGCAGGGGCGCAACACGTTGCCAGATCTCTTCAGTGATATAAGGGATAATGGGATGTGCCAGGCGCAAGATACTTTCGAGTACCTGTAGCAACGTTTGACGCGTGCCATAAAGTGCTGCGTCAGTGCTGTTATCGGAATAGAGAATCGGCTTGGAGAGTTCAAGATACCAGTCACAGAAATCATCCCATACAAATTGATAAATACTATTAGCCGCAAGGTCAAAACGATATTGCTCAATCTGGCTGGCGACCTGTCCTGATACCTGGTAAAACCTGGAGCGAATCCAGCGATCCGGCAGACTCAACTCAACTGTTTTGTCGAGACCAATCGCTTTATCCTCGCAGTTCATCAATACATAACGCGCGGCGTTCCACAACTTGTTACAGAAGTTGCGGTACCCTTCAATGCGGTTGAGATCAAATTTGACATCACGCCCGGTCGAGGCGAGGGCAGCAAAGGTGAAACGCAGTGCATCAGTGCCAAAGGCGGGAATGCCATCGGGGAACTC
>CALZMY010000054.1 GCA_945788675.1 uncultured Gammaproteobacteria bacterium
TGATATTACCGATGGTGACCGCATCGCCGACACGAATCGGTCGTTCGAAAAGAATAATCAAGCCGGAAACAAAATTGGCAAAAATCTCCTGTAATCCAAAACCGAGGCCAAGCGTAATCGCAGCCGCCAGCCACTGCACCTTTGACCAGCCTATCCCCATGGCGCTAAAGGTCATCGCTAGCCCAACGATTACGAGGATATAACGCACAATGGAGGTAATGGCGTAGCGACCGCTTGGGGTAAATGGCAGGCGTTGCAAGATTGCAATTTCAAGCAGCCCCGGAATATTACCACTGACGAAAAACGTCATCAGTAGAATAATCATCGCCAACCGGAGATCGGTGAGTGTCGTTTGGACTAGTGTCACCAGGTAACTGCCACCCTGACTAATGGTCGCCTCGCTACTCCACAACACTACCTGGTTCAGTATATTCAGCGCGGGCAGTATCTCCGCCCAGATCACCACCATCCCCACGGCAATCGCAAACCAGAAGGCACTATTCAATAACTTCATCGTCTGTGAGCTAATGTCATTTACATCGATTACGGGTTCTGCCGGCATCGCTAATTCAGCGCTATCTCCCACGGTTTTCTCATCTATGACAGGTGCACTTTCAGCCTGTGCTAACGATTTTTTGCGCCATTGTTCTAGTGCCAATTTCCGCTGCGCGATGTTCAGCCAACGAATAAGAAACTCCCTCGCCACTGTCACGGCAAAAAGCAATCCGATGGTACTCATGAGATACAATGAGAGTTGAACTGCGGTGTACATATACCCCATAGCAGCTGCAAGTATCAGCCCAAAGGGAATGAGCAGCAAAATGGCAAACCATGTTCCGGTAAGACGGTTCAGCCACCCTTCCGGGTTTTTTTCAATCTGATGTTTAAGCAAACCAGTGGCAGGGTGCATTAATCGGTACACGACTAACATGCTGCATCCCATCAAAATAAAGAAAGCGAAACGCCCCATTGAATCATGGTATGTCTGCGTCGGCTGATTAAGTGTCGCTGCAATAATAAACACCAGTGGCAACGCCAACGGTAGATACCAGTTTAACTGCTTTCTGATTAAAATCAGGTTCTCGTCCCGCCAGCGAAAGTGCGCCTCACCTAACCCTTCGTTACGACAAAGCCGCCTGAGAAGCTGCCCCATCAAGAGTAGATGACCCATTGCATATAACCCCGATGATAATGCAGTGGCAAAGATCGTATCAGTATTTAACTGGCCCACCCGCCATGCAATCAAATAGAGTAACAATGGCCAGGGAATCGTCATCAGTACGGTGACCCCACCTGCCCATAACGTATCGCTAAATTTTGCTTTACTCAGTTTAGTGACATAGCGCCCCAGTACCGATAGCCTGCTTTTCAGACGACGCTGCATCGTGATCATTACGATAATTAAAATTAATGGTGCGATGACGGCTAATGGATTGTCGCGTAAGTCTCGTCCCAGACCCGCAATAACCTGCCCCCAGGACAGGGGCGAAAGTAACCACTTTGTTGCTGAACCCAATCGCAGGAAATCGTTAAACTCCAGATGCCGTGCGCTCTGTATCCAGAGAATACGTGTATCAATGAATTCACGATAATCATTGATCAGCGTGACGAGGTCACGCTCGCCTTCCAGGATGGGATAAAGGTTCTTTTCAAAATAGGTGTCATACGCCCTGATCAGTTCATTCAGGTAGTGCTCTTTCTGTTCACCCAGTGCGCGCTGTACCGCGTTGACCAGTGCAGTCTGCTCACTTTCGTTGAGCGCCTCCTCGTTTATTTCAACACGACGCAGTGATTCGCGTTTTATGTCAACCAGCGCCAGCAGGCGGTCTTCAATCTCAATTCGCCGCAGCTGTACTCGATTAATCTCTTCATGGTGCGTCTTCATCCTGACCAGGTAACGCTCGGCATCGGGCAGCTGATTTCGATCGCTACGCAACTTCAGACCAATCGCATCGGTCAAACCTATCTGGGCAATCTTCTCTTTAATCCCTTCAAAATCTCGACGGGTGTTGTTGAAGGTTTCATCCAGTTGCTGTTTTTCCTGACTCAGCACCGTGCTCGACACTGAAATATTGGCCAGCTCTGCTGCAAACTTCTGATTTTCATCTGCAATCGCACGTACCAGCGGATGTGCATTTGCTGCGGCAAGGCTTGCCGCATCAGCGACCTGTATCGCCTGCGCTGCAACCTCTGTGCGCAGCCTGTTAACATGCTGCTCTAATGCATTAAACTCACGTTCAGCAATCAGTACCCGTCGCTCTGCCAGCTGTCGTCGTGCTCGTAATAATTCTCGTCGATTATCATAACTACGGTTTTCCTGCTCAAGCTCCTGGAGCTGCTGCTCAAGATAGGTTTTTTCAGCCAATAGTGCTGTTTTTCTATTTTCATTAGATTTATCAGCACCCGCATCGACGGTGATCGCCATGGCGGTCTTCAGTTCATCTAAACGTTTACGCGTCGCCGTGAGTTCTTCCCCAATCTTTTGTTGACGTTCATTACGCTGAGTTGTCTCGACCTCTATTTCGGCACGCGCCCTGCGCTCGTTCTCCAGGATGGCTCGACTATTTTCAAGTCGTGCCTCAAGTGTCGACAAAGGGAGTTTCTCATCAATTTTAATCTCACCGCTCGGCAGTGGTGCTGCCAACTCTTTTTCGATCGCCTTTAATTTTAGCGGGGCGCTCTGAATAAGATGAAAGTAACCCAGAGTACGATCAATCGATACGATATTTTTCTGTAAAAAATCACCGGCCTGAGTGAGCAAGGTTAATTCAGTTTTCTGTGCGCTTTCGGGTGATTCAACCTTCTCTAACACTGCAATGCGTTTTTTGATTACCTCCAGTCGCTCAACGGTTTTATCACGTGATGCCTCCAGTGCAACAGTGATTTCGTGGATACCATTCTTTACATTTGCAGCCGTCGCAATATCAGCGAAAGAGAGGCACAACATCATCGTTAGCACGCACAATATGCTGCGGTATATCGAAACTGAACGGCAGCTTTGGCGTGTTGCAATGTCCGCGCTAACTTTAAAATCAAACGCGGCCGGAAACCAAAACCTGAAAATGTGCGGACGTGCCATATTTAATTTTCAAACCTTATTATTGATGTTGTTTTCCGCAGTGATTATATCGCCAAATAGCTATTCAGCGAGATAAATATTTGTAAAACCAGATTCATACA
>CALZMY010000055.1 GCA_945788675.1 uncultured Gammaproteobacteria bacterium
AGGAATTCGGCTTCAAGTAACAACCATACGGCGGCGCAGGTAAAAAACGCCAGCACTAAACACAGCGCCGCATAGACTGGATTGCGCACAGTGACGACAGCCGCTGATGCGAGCACCAGGATCGTCGAAAAAATATAAAATAGGATCGGCTCTATACTCATCATTCTGCCATTCTGTTAACGAAATTTAGCATCTTGCGCACGATCAGCAGCAATCTGCTTTTCGTGCAGGTCACCATGCGCCAGCAATTTCTCTTTGGTCATGATGCTCTCATCACGCGTCTCGAAGGCGTACTCGAAGACGCGGGTTTCAACGATGGCATCCACTGGGCACGCCTCTTCACAAAAACCACAATAGACGCACTTAAAAAGGTCGATATCGTAGAGCGTGGTACGGCGTGAACCATCATCACGCGGCTCTGCCTCAATCGTGATCGCCAACGCTGGACAGACCGCCTCGCACAACTTACATGCAATGCAGCGCTCTTCACCATTGGGGTAGCGTCGTAACGCATGCAGACCACGGAAACGGTTCGACTGCGGTGTCTTTTCTTCCGGGTACTGTACTGTAATCTTCGTTTTAAAGAAGTAGCGCCCCGTCAGCTTGAGCCCCAGAAGCAATTCCCACAGCAGAAAGCTTTTTAAATAATGTTGGACTTTACTCATCGCATTACTATCCTTAATCAAACCCTTAATCGAACCATGGTCCGATCTTGGCCATCACGCCCACACCAATCACCAACAACCAAAAAATGGTGATCGGAATAAAGACCTTCCAGCCAAGGCGCATTACCTGATCATAACGGTAACGTGGGAAGGTCGCGCGAAACCACAGGAACAAAAATAGCAGGAAGGAGATCTTCGCCAGTAACCATACGATGCCCGGCACAAATGAGAAGAGCGCTTCCAGACCTGGAATTCCCTGAAATGGCGATAACCAGCCACCCAAAAACATCAATGCAGTCAACGCCGAAATCAGGATCATGTTGGCATATTCGGCGAGGAAGAATAGCGCAAACGCCATACCGGAATATTCCACATGGAACCCCGCGACAATCTCAGACTCACCTTCTGCAACATCGAACGGTGCACGGTTGGTCTCAGCCAGCCCCGCAATAAAATAAATCAGGAAAAGAGGCAACAGTGGCAACCAGAACCAGTGCAGAAAGCTACCCGCCTGTGACTCAACAATCGCGCTCAGGTTCATGCTGCCGGCCGCCATCAACACACCGACCAGTGCAAATCCCATCGCAATTTCATAGGAGACCATTTGTGCGGCGGAACGAATCGAACCCAGGAAGGCATATTTGGAGTTCGATGCCCAGCCCGCAATGATCAATCCATAGACACCCATTGAACTGAGCGCTAGTACATAGAGCAAGCCAGCATCAATATCGGCTAGTACCCAACCATCATTAAACGGGATGACCGCCCAACAGGCCAGTGCAGGCGCAAGTGCTAATAACGGTGCGATCACAAACAGAAAACGGTTGGCATTGGTCGGGATGATGACCTCTTTCAAGATCAGTTTCAGACCATCGGCAATCGGTTGTAATATTCCTCGTGGTCCAACTCGATTGGGGCCAATACGCACCTGTATATAGCCGATCACTTTACGTTCAGCCAGCGTGATATAGGCGACCGATAACATGATCGGCACCACAATCACGACGATCTTCAAAATGATAATCAGCAGCGTCTGTAACCCTGCAGGCACCATATCCCAGAATGATAGTAGTAGCTCAATCATATGGCTCTACTCAGCTCCCTACCTTGTCTAGTTCGGCTTGTGCCAAATCAATTTTTGTATTCCCCAGATCCATACCCGCAGTCTCATCAAGCCCTGTTGCCAAAAACAAACACCCTTGCGCCACGCCTGCATCAACGATCAGTGGCACAGTCGCTTCCACACCACCCTGGGTTACGCTAACAGCTGCTGCATCCTGCAAGCCATTGTCCGCCGCTGTTGCGGCAGAGATAAAGGCAGTTGCAACAGAAGATTGATCTGCAGATTGCAGGGATGCCGCACGTCGCACGATGCTATCGACCGCATATGCTGGCACATCGGCAATACGCGTCACACCACTCTCAAGTGGTGAAAGTCGCTGCGGACAGTTCCACGCCATTGCATTCGATGGTTTAAGTGAAGCCGCAGCAGCAGCGACTTCATCACGTATTTCATCTGAGGATACATATTCAAAGCCATCCTGCTTGAAGAGATTACCAAGGACTCGCAATACCTTCCACGCAGGACGTGCCTCACCCTTAGGTGGCACGCTACCAGTAAAACTCTGCCAGATACCTTCGACATTAACAAATGTTCCCGAGGTCTCAGTGAAGGCACTAACGGGTAACAATACATCCGCATAGGCTTTCATCGCATCGCTAACAAAAGGCGTCAATGAGACAACAAAACTATCATTGAGCGCAGCAGTTGTCGTCTCCCCATTGGCACAATCCAGTTCAGGCTCAACGCCGTGCAGAATGTAAGCATCCTGTAACTGCGTCATCATTTCGGATGCATTCAGACCAGCGTCTGCCTGTTGCTCGCCAGCCACAGTGCGATGTGGTTGCGCACCCGCAATCACAGCACCGGCACTGTTTGCGCCAGCCGTCAGATAACCCAGTGAGGCACCCGTATGTTCTGCAATCACTGTCGCAAGGGCACGCAGCGTTGCATAAGCAGGATGTAGTGTAGAAAGCGTACCAAGCAGCACGGTACTCTGCTTGCCGGCACTCAATGTCTCAGCAATGTTTTTGTGCACTGCATCAACCTTCACCTGATCTAACAATGAAGTCAGCTCGTTTGGCACATCTTTACCAGTCTGCGCAATCGCTGCTTTAGCAATCGCCGCCAACGCATGCTCCATACCAGCAGGTGATGCAATGATGCGCTCTTTTAGAGGATAATTGAATTCATAGTCAACAGGGTTCACCACCATCACATTGGCACCGTTTCGGGTAGCCTTGCGCAGACGATGATTGATAATCGGCTGCTCTTTTCTCAGATAAGAACCAATTAGCAACGCTGCATTGGTGTTATCGAGCGATTCAATCGCTTCTCCCAACCATGGCATCGCTGGATCACCATCCTGAGCGCTGAAATCAAGCTGACGCAGTCGGTGATCGATGTTTGAACTACCCAGTCCACGCAGCAACTTTTGCAACAGATACATCTCTTCAACCGTGGCAGATGGTGAAACCAGTGCACCAATCTTACCGTTTGACGCCGCCTGAATCCCCTTGACCGCAGTCTCAAGTGCAGTCGACCAGTCTGTCTCCTGCCAGTAACCATCCTGCTTAATCATCGGCACCGTCAAACGATCTTCACCATTCAACGCTTCATAACTAAAGCGATCACGATCCGATAACCAGACTTCATTAATGCGCTCATTTTCACGTGGGTCAACACGCATCACTTGATCACCACGCACCTGAACAGTGACTGCAGAACCGGCACAGTCATGCGGTGCGATAGCAGGTTGCTGATTCATTTCCCATGCACGCGCGGTGTAACGGAACGGCTTGGAGGTCAGTGCACCGACAGGACAGAGATCAATCACGTTACCAGACATCTCTGATTGCAATGATTTCTCGATGTAGGTACCAATCGATAAATTCTCACCACGGCCTGTTGCACCAAGTTCACGCACACCGGCAATCTCATCACCAAAACGAACACAACGGGTACAATGAATGCAGCGCGTCATCTCAGTCTCAATCAATGAGCCAATATTCTTATCCTTTACGACCCGTTTATCTTCAGCATATCCGGAATGCGTTCCACCGTAACCGATCGAAAATTCCTGTAATTCACATTCACCGCCCTGATCACAGATCGGGCAGTCGAGTGGGTGATTAACGAGTAGAAACTCCATCACCCCTTGTTGTGCTTCAACTGCCTTGTGAGAGGTGGTAAATACCTTCATCCCTTCAGTCACTGGTGTCGCGCAGGCCGGTAATGGCTTGGGCACCTTATCCACTTCAACCAGACACATACGACAGTTTGCTGCGACCGAAAGTTTTTTGTGATAACAGAAACGAGGAATTGAAACGCCTGCATCATCTGCCGCTTCAATCAACATATCACCACGGCGCGCCTTAACGGTCTCGCCATTAATTTCGATACTGACCGAGATCTCTTCTAATATTTCTGGTGATGCACTCATGCGGCCACCTCTGACTTACTATCAGCTTTAGCGCCCGGGTTTGATCCAGGCCCAACCATGCAATGTTTATGTTCTATATGGTATTCGAATTCTTCTCTATAGCGTTCGATAAAGCTGGTCACCGGCCATGCCGCCGCATCACCAAAGGCACAGATGGTGCGGCCTTCGATGCGGTTTGCCGTCTGTACCAGACGATCCAGATCCTCAGGGCGCCCTTCACCATGCTCGATACGTTGAATGATGCGCCACAACCAGCCAGTCCCTTCTCGGCAAGGAGTACATTGCCCACACGATTCCGCATAATAGAAGCGTGAAATCCGCAACAGCGCATTGACCATACAGGTCGAGTCATCCATTACGATCAAACCGCCGGAACCCAGACCACTGCCCGCTTTAGAAAGTGAATCATAATCCATGGTGCAATCCATAATGACATCAGCAGGCAATACCGGCATTGATGATCCACCGGGAATAACGGCTTTAAGTTTATGCCCATCACGTACACCACCCGCAAGTTCCAGCAGGTCCTTGAACGGCGTTCCCATTGGGATCTCAAAGTTACCGGGATTATTAACATGTCCAGAGACAGAAAATAGCTTTACGCCACCATTGTTAGGTTTACCCAGATTAAGAAACCACTCACCACCATTTCTCATGATGGCAGGGACAGATGCCAGCGTTTCAGTATTGTTAATCGTCGTTGGTCGACCGTAGAGGCCAAAATTCGCAGGGAATGGTGGCTTAAATCTTGGCTGGCCTTTTTTGCCTTCCATCGATTCAAGCAGCGCAGTCTCTTCCCCACAAATATAGGCACCGGCGCCGAGGTGACTGTGCAGTTCAAAATCAAATCCTGAACCTAAAAGATTTTCACCAAGAAAGCCGGCTTTACGCGCCTCTTCAAGTGCCTGTTCAAAACGCTCAAATGGCTCATGGTGGAATTCACCACGCATGTAGTTATAACCGACGGTTGCACCAATCGCGTAACCCGCTATCGCCATCCCCTCAACCAGCGCATGAGGATTAAAGCGCAAGATGTCACGATCCTTACAGGTACCTGGTTCACTCTCATCGGAATTACAGACAATATATTTCTGACCGGGTGCGGTGCGTGGCATAAAGCTCCACTTGAGGCCAGTTGGAAAACCAGCACCACCACGTCCTCTCAACGCAGACTTCTTAATATTATCTATAATCTCTTCTGGTGAGGTTTTTTCTTTTAGAATTTTTTGCCACGCCTGGTAGCCACCCACTTTAAGGTAGCTTTCCAGTGTCCACGGCTCATCAAACTGGAGCGTATCAAAGCAGACTTGAGTTTC
>CALZMY010000056.1 GCA_945788675.1 uncultured Gammaproteobacteria bacterium
GCACCATCCGGTGGGTTGAGGCGTCCACTCAACGGCTCACCGTGACCACGTGCCGACGGCAGTGTATGTGCTGGCAAAGCGTAGCAGCGCCCGGTACTATCGATAAAGATCGATGACTGATTACTGCGTCCCCGCGCCGCCGAGGCGAAACTGTCACCCGACTTATAGGTAATCGTAGTGGGATCCATCTCATGCCCTTTGGCAGAACGCACCCAACCTTTTTCTGAAAGTATTACGGTGACAGGCTCAGCAGGCGTCAGCGCGGTCTCATCCATCGCCGCCGCGGCATCACGTACCACAATCGGTGAACGACGATCATCGCCATAAGCCTCTGCATCGGCAACCAACTCTTTGCGGATAAGCGTCTTCAGGCGCGCCTTGGAACCGAGTGTCTTCTCCAGCATGTCACGCTCTTTCGCCAGCTCTTCCTGCTCGGCGCGAATCTTCATCTCTTCCAGACGTGCCAGCTGACGCAGCTTGGTGTCTAGGATGTAATCGGTCTGCTCTTCGGTGAGCTCGAAGCGCTTCATCAGCACCTGCTTAGGCTTGTCCTCGGTGCGGATGATGTGGATCACTTCATCAAGATTGAGGAAAGCAATCAACTGTCCATCTAACAGGTGCAGACGACGGTTAACTTTATCTAAACGGTACTGCAGACGCTTGCGCACGGTCTCTGTTCTGAAGGTCAGCCACTCTTTCAGCATCGAGCGTAGATCTTTCACCTGCGGCTTGCCATCAATGCCGATGATATTGAAGTTAGCGCGATAGGTACGTTCCAGATCGGTGGTCGCAAAGAGGTGCAACATCAATGACTCAATATCAACCCGGTTCGAACGCGGTGTGATGACCAGCCGTGTGGGATTTTCATGATCGGATTCATCGCGCAGATCTTCGACCATCGGTAACTTTTTGGCGGTCATCTGATTCGCGATCTGCTCCAGCACCTTGGCCCCCGAGACGTGATGTGGCAGTGCGGTGATGATGATATCGCCCTCTTCTCGTTCATAGATTGCACGCATGCGCACGCTACCGTTACCGGTTTCGTACATTTTAAGAATCTCGGATTTTGGTGTGATGATCTCGGCATCGGTGGGAAAATCTGGTCCCTTAATATGTTCACACAGCGCGGCCAGGTCTGCCTTTGGCTCATCTAACAGACGTACACAGGCACTGACGACTTCTCGCATATTGTGCGGCGGAATATCGGTCGCCATGCCGACCGCAATCCCGGTGGTACCATTCAGCAATACATTGGGTACCCGCGCCGGCAGTACCGACGGCTCATCGATGGTGCCATCAAAGTTCGGCACCCAGTCGACCGTACCCTGCCCGACCTCGGAGAGCAGCAGCTCGGAATACCGCGTCATGCGCGATTCTGTATAACGCATCGCCGCAAAAGACTTGGGATCATCGGTCGAGCCCCAGTTGCCTTGCCCATCGATGAATGGGTAACGGGTCGAGAACGGCTGCGCCATCAATACCATCGCCTCGTAACAGGCGGAATCGCCATGCGGATGAAATTTACCCAGCACATCACCGACGGTACGCGCCGACTTCTTGAATTTGGCGGTAGCGGTAAGCCCGAGCTCAGACATCGCATAGACGATGCGACGCTGCACCGGCTTCATGCCATCGCCAATATTGGGCAGTGCGCGGTCGAGGATCACGTACATCGAATAGTTGAGGTAGGATTCCTCAGTAAAGGTCTTGAGCGGCATGCGCTCGATGCCGTCGTCCTGGCGTCCTTGAATATCGCTCATCTATAACCTGCTTGAATATCCCGTAAAAATTCGCCCATTATACGCAGCTGTCGACTAAGTAACAGTGCCCTGGCTGGCAAATCACGATAACCCTACCGCTTTCCACCTTGAAATCCTGCCTTAATTGGCGTAAATTTCCGCCACGCCTATGGATCAACATTCAGGAATCAACATGTCAAATACAGGAAAAATAGCACTCATCAGCGCCCTCTTTTGCACTGCCCCACTCTACGCCGCCGAAGGCGACAGCGAGTGGAATGGCGAGGCCGAACTGGGGATAGTCAGCACCAGCGGTAATACTGAGACTAGCACCATCAACCTCAATACCAAGCTGGAAAACAATCGCGAACAGTGGAAACACCTGTTCCTGTTCAACACCCTGCACAGCAGCAGCGAGGACGACAGCACTGCTGAGCGCTATGTGTTGATCGCCAAGTCCGATTACAAGATCGATGCCGTTAGCTACGCCTTTGGCCGTGTCAGTTATGAAGACGACCGCTTCAGTGGTTTTGAATATCAGGCGACTGAGGTACTCGGTTATGGGCGCAACGTCATTCAGGAGCCAACCCTGAAACTGGATATTGAAGGTGGCCCAGGTATGCGCCAGAGCAAAACCGAAAATGCTTCCAGTGAAAACGAAGCCATTTTATATCTCTCGGGTAACCTCAAGTGGGATATCAGCCCAACATCGCTCTTCACCGAAGACCTGTTCACAGAAATTGGTGAAGACATCACCATCACCAAATCCGTCACCGGGCTGAAATCACAGATCAATGGCGACCTTGCCATGCGCGTGACATTTACTGCCAAGCACACTTCTAAAGTGCCTGCACCGAAGAAAAAAGTCGACACTGAAACCGCGATATCACTGGTCTATAGCTTCTAGCTCTGCTCTTATCCAAATTGTAGGGTGGGTTAGCGCTGTCTGCGTAACCCACCAGTCCAACCGCCTGTATTACAGCCAATCAGATTTAGATTGGCCGTAATATTAAATATTCTTAAGTTATAATATCATTGCCCCACCCTCCCCAATACATATATAAATATACTAACTTTATAATTGGGAAAAACCATGAAGATCAATGCTGTAATAATTTCAACCATTATGCTATGCATATTTTCCAATACACATGCAAGCATAGATGAATATGTTGGTGTAAGTTACGGTAAGACTAGCATTTCAACTGGCATCGTCCCGACTAGCGCGACACTAGACCAAAAAGATAGTGGCTTCAAACTCATTTACGGACTTCAATTTAATAAAATGTTCGCACTCGAATTAGCCTACCATGATTTTGGGGACGCATCGCTAACTGGAAAAAGTGGCGATCAATTTACACTTAAAAACAACAAAACTTTCACCTTTCTCCAAAATAAAACACTCTTATATTCGGCAAGTGCATTTTCAATTAATGGCGTTATATCACGTAACATAACCCCATCTTTATCGTTATTAGGCAAACTAGGCTTAAGTACATGGGAAATTGAAGTCGATCACTCTGGTATTGATAATGCCGCCGGGTATGATGTCAGCGGAGTCGACTACTTTCAGTATGGTTTTGCCCTACAATATAAGATTAAAAATAATCTAAGTATCCGTGGTGAATATGAAAAC
>CALZMY010000057.1 GCA_945788675.1 uncultured Gammaproteobacteria bacterium
TCAGTAATGTCCGTCCTGATGGCAACATACTGATACGTCTCTCCCTGCGAATTAACAAAGGGTACAATCGTTGAGTCAACCCAGAAATATTCACCATTCTTTTTCTGACTTCTCACTTCACCATGCCATACATCACCACCTTTAATCGTTGACCATAAGTCATCGAAAAATTCATCTGTGTGATAGCCAGAATTCATAACACGATGATTTTTACCTAACAATTCAGCACGACTAAACTGACTGACATCACACATCCTGTCATTGGCATAGGTAATATCACCATTTTCGTCGGTGATACTGACAATCGAATGCTGGTCCAGGGCAAACTTCTGGTAATTGAGGTCACGAACAGTCCGCCTCAATGTCGTAGCGCTTTGTTTCAACTGAAACATAATAAAGCCAACATAGAGCAATAACGCAACTGCAAAGAGGTAAAGATAAAGACGATAGATATTAGTGCGGCGCACCAACTCTTCATGAGAGCGATTATACAATGCGAACAGCGAATCTACCTGTTGGACTGTCGCGGGTGATGTCAGACTTATAATCATACTATCAACCACTAACTTCTCATCTACCACTACCTTCACATGTTGTACAAGGCGGAGGATAGTACTCCTGAGTGACAACGGATATCGCTCCACGCCATTTGTCACATTTTCATAGCTCGCAATAACATCAAGCCTCTGTGCCACACTACTATTTGTATGATAGCTAAGCACATCTCGCACCATATCGCTTAGCAACACCACCAGCGCAACATCAGCTGACTGCTCAGTCATCCCCGCCATCAATTCATCCATCAGCGAGGGAATGTAATGAATCGAATTTCTTAAAACTGAATTATGCGCCTTAAACGCCTCAAGCTTTTCTTCCTTGGCCAGCAATATTTCTCGTAAAGCATCCAGCTGCTGGTCAATATCACCGTCACCCTGGTGATAGATACTGTATGCTCCCACTTCCAGCTCTCTATGTTTTTCTTTTAATTGACGCATCCATAAAACCAACGGATCATAGTGAGATAACAATTCATTTCGAGAGCGAAGTACATCGCGACCAAGATTTGCATCAAGCTGTCGAAGATGAGATAAGGTATTCAATATCGAGTTATAGCTTTTTCCATCTACCGCTTGCGTCTTAATATAGAGAAAGGTCATCAACAATACAGTAAGAATTCCAGCCAGCAGCTGCTTAAGATTCGATGCCGTCATGAATCATCCCCGCCATCGGAACGACCACTCAAGGAATGCAGAAACTTCACAATCAAGCGGGCATCATGAAGCGGAATGGGGCGCCCCAACTGATAAGTCGCCATTACCATGACCGCCTGTTCCAGTGTTGCTGCTGAGCCATCGTGAAAATAGGGGGGCGTCAATGCCACATTTCGCAGGCTGGGCACACGGAAACGATGTTTGTCACCCTCCTTCCCAGTCACATTGAATCGTCCCAGATCTACCTCCGACAGCGGCTCCCGATCAGCAAAAAAATCCCCCATCACACCAAATAGCTGAAACATGTTGCCACCCACATTGCCACCCTGGTGACAGGCGATACAGCCGTAAGTTTTGAATAGCTGATAACCTGCGCGCTGTTCAAGACTCAGTACGTTTTCCTCTCCATACAGGAAACGATCAAATGGAGCATCCGGGGTAATCAATGAACGTTCAAACTCAGCGATAACATCAATCACATGTTGTTTCTGAATACTGCTTGAAAGGTAGAGTTGCTTGAATGCCGTTTGATACTCAGGGATCGAAGTAAGAGTACTCAGCACGTCACTCCACTCAGCCCCCATTTCGGTCGTACTGGTCAACGACTCATTGACCTGCTGCTCCAATGTCGTCGCACGCCCATCCCAGTACCACCTGAAATTATTGGCACTGTTATAGACAGTGAGCGTATTAACCAGGCCGCGTGACATCTCGTCCTCAACAGGATGAGAACGACGATCAACACCGCCCTCATTGAGGCGATGACAACTATCACACGAAGTATTGCCATCAGGAGAGAGGCGTTTGTCACTAAAGAGGCTGCGGCCGAGCGCTACCTTACCGCTATTCAGATTGCGAGGCTTCGCAACCGGCTGGAGAGGTTCTTGAATAAACTGATTGGTAGGAAGATCGTATAAATAGAATGGATCCGAATGAATAATCGTGGAAGCCATATCATCTTCGCCATAGGCGGCGTATTGTAGCATCCAGGGCAATGAGGCGATAAACAGCAGTAGTGATACGCCAAATATGATATTTTTTTTCATTTTTACGCGCCCAATATTCTGCGTCCAGATTAAGTAGTCAATGGGACAAAATAACCTAAGAGACCTCTGACTAATTCATGACCACAAGCAATAAGTCCAAAATATTTTATCGCCCAGAATTAATCAGAGGTGCCCGAATAACAAATTAGATTGACCGCTGTCTGTTATATTGAGTTGCCGACATCAAGACTTTCAACAACTAAAACTTCCTGGCCGCAATACGAAGGCGCAGCGCATTCAACTTAATAAAACCCTCAGCATCCTGCTGATTGTAGCTCCCCGCATCATCTTCAAAAGTGGCAATATTGGCATCAAACAAACTATCCGATTGTGACTGACGTCCCACAACAATCACATTGCCTTTATAGAGTTTGATACGCACGATACCATTTACACGCGCCTGAGAAGCATCAATCATCGCCTGCATCATCTCGCGTTCCGGGCTCCACCAATAACCGTTATAAACCAACGAAGCATAACGCGGCATCAATTCATCTTTCAGGTGTGCCACTTCGCGATCCAGCGTAATCGATTCAATGGCACGGTGCGCTTTTAACATCACTGTTCCTGCCGGGGTTTCATAACAACCGCGTGACTTCATACCAACGTAGCGATTTTCCACGATGTCATCACGGCCCACACCGTTTTCACCACCCACCTTATTGAGATAACGCATCACCTCGGCAGGGCTCATCGCTTCACCATCAATCGCCACGATGTCACCCGCCTGATACGTGAGTTCCAGATAAAGTGCTCGATTGGGCGCCTGCTCAGGACTCACCGTCCAGCGCCACATATCCGCCTCTGGTTCGGCCCATGGGTCTTCCAGAATATCGCCCTCATAAGAGATATGTAGCAAGTTTGCATCCATCGAATAAGGTGATTTTTTGCCGCGTTTCTGTTCGATTGCGATGCCATGCTGATCGGCGTAGGCCATGAGTTTTTCACGTGAGTTAAGGTCCCATTCACGCCACGGCGCAATGATCTTTACATCTGGCTTCAACGCATAGGCACCCAACTCAAAACGCACCTGATCATTCCCCTTGCCGGTCGCACCGTGCGACACCGCATCGGCATCTGTTTCATTGGCGATCTCAATCAGACGTTTGGCAATCAGCGGACGGGCAATCGATGTACCAAGCAGATATTCGCCCTCATAAACGGCGTTAGCACGAAACATTGGAAAGACATAGTCGCGCGCGTACTCTTCACACAGATCTTCAATATAGATCTCCTTGATCCCCATCGCTTCAGCCTTGGCTCGCGCAGGCTCAACCTCTTCACCCTGCCCAATATCAGCGGTAAAAGTCACCACCTCGCAGTGATATTCATCCTGTAGCCACTTGGCAATGATTGAGGTATCAAGACCGCCGGAGTAGGCCAGCACAACTTTATTGACATCTGTTTGCGACATTCAAAATAATCCTATAATTAACATGGTTTCTTTGTTGCGAATTATAACGTAAATAGCATTATACGACTGAAAAATAACACCCATTCTATGCCATTCCAGCGAGAGTCCACTTCCGAAGTCAGGCCATCATGCGAGTAAAATGGCTCGCCGCAGATGCGCGCACCACCATCGCAGCAACGTATTGGACAACACAGCGCCGCACGACAGCAACATCATGCGATAGATCCAGCCACGCTCGACCTTACAAACACGTCTTACTTCAAGCCAGTCCTCCTGCTGCGATAGCAGTGCCAGGGTCTTGAGCCCTATGAGCAGCGGCCATAATGCCGCCAACCGCAGGCGTAAACAACGGCGTGGCAACGCAGCAACATACTGCTCCGCCGCTGCGTAATGATCCAGCGCAATAACAATCCCCTTTGTCAGCAGTGGACGTGCCGCGACACTATTTGCGACATTTATCAGCGCATCAGGCCTTAAATCTGCTTCATTCAACCACGATTGCGGCAGATAACAGCGCCCGATCTGGAGGTCTCGCGGCACATCACGCAGAATATTGGTCATTTGCAACGCCTGGCCAAAACGAATGCCCAATCGCGAATATCGATCATCAGCAGACTCCCATGCCTGCAGCGCATTGATATGGGCCATTGAGATTTCTGTCCAAAACTCACCGACACACCCCGCCACCAGATAGGTGTAGCGCTCCAACTGCTCGCTATCCCGCAATGCTGTGATCTTTTCAGCAACCTCTGCGGATGAAGGAAAGCCCTCAAGATCGCTCACCATCCCTTCGATCAGCGTTAACACCACCTTGCGAATTAACCCCTTGTCGGGTCCAGTCTGTCGTAGCAACAACTCAAACAGCGCCGGTAACTTCGCCAACAACGCCTTCTCAGCCGCGTGATCAAGCCGCCCAACAAAGCCCATCTGCAACCGTTCAAGTCCGGCCTGTGATGGTTCATCTGTTGCTAATTGATTTCGATATTGACGCAACGCATCACATCGTTTTTCGACTGCGACCACCTCGGTATCAGAAATCGTATCTGCTGCCCGTGCCAACAGATAGGCAACACTGATAGGCTCCCGTAGCTGCGATGGCAATACTCGCAATGTAAGATAAAAACTGCGCGACACGCCGCGCAATAACTCGGTCAGGAGGTAGTGGCGCTGCACATCATCGAGTGACGATGGCAAAAACGGTGCTGATTCAGGCGGCATTAAACTTTCCGCTTGCCTTAGCTGGCAACAGGTCGGCAAAAACAAAACCGTCCCGCTGCACCACTTCGCCAACAGTGATATCGATATCACCATCGAACATCGGACCCGCAAAGACAAAGCTGTGGAACTCGCCATTTTCACCACATGGATCAACCTCAGTGGGCAATTCACCTAATAGCGCATGATTAAACTCACGCCCTGCAAACTGCGCCGATAGATGTCGTGGGTCAATGCAGGTCAAGCGAGCTTGCAGCCCGCCATCGACCATCTCACGACACAATGTGGCCGTCGGCATCCCCCACAACGGAAAAAGTGCATCAATGCCGCAACCTGCAAGTTTTTGTTCACGGTACTCCCGAATATCCTGTAGATAGAGATCACCAAAGGCAAAACAATCGATCTCCCGCTGCTGGCAACGTGCGACAAATATCGACATACGCGCTTCGTAATCAGCATTACTGCAAGGAGCGGGGGTCTCAATAATATCCAGCGGCAGTCCTGCACGCTGTGCCTGTAACGCCAGTAGTTCACGTCGCACAGCATGCATCGCGACACGATCATATGCCTGATTAACGGTAGTAAACAGCCCCACCACTTCAATCTCACTCTGCTGTCGCAGCACATGCAACGCCCATGCACTATCCTTGCCGCTGCTCCATGAGAGCAAAACCCTTTTTTTCATTTTCTATTCCCAGAACTATCGGAACTATCGCGCTTGCGACATAACCATATCAATCACTTCCCGGCCCTCACCAGCCCACCTAACCCCTGCTCCTCCAGTAGCTGCTCAAGGTATTCACGAATCGCCATGGCACCATCATACTGCAGCGCTTGATCGAGGATCTGGCGTGCATCGACAGCGCTAAAATTTCGGATCACTGACTTCACCCGCGGCATGCTCGCCGCACTCATACTCAGGCTATCGACGCCCATGCCAAGCAGCAGCAGAGCTGCCACCGGGTCACCCGCCATTTCGCCACATACGCTCACCGGCTTGCCCATCAGATGGCCGCCGGCAACAATTTGCACCAATGCTCGCAGCACCGCCGGGTGCAGCGCATCATAGAGTGACGCCACGCGCGGATTATTACGATCCACTGCCAACAGGTATTGTGTAAGATCGTTAGTGCCTACCGAAAAGAAGTCGACCCGCGCGGCCAGCACCTCCATCTGATAGATCACCGACGGCACCTCAACCATAATACCGACCTGAGGCATCAACACCTGCTCTCCAGCATCAAGCAGTTCATGATGGGCACGCCCAATCAGCTGCAATGCACGATCTACTTCAGCCACATTACTCACCATCGGTAACAACAGATGGAGATTGTTCAAGCCCACACTGGCGCGCATCATCGCCCGCAACTGCACCAGAAATATCTCTGGATGGTCGAGGGTGATACGTATTCCTCGCCAACCAAGAAAAGGGTTTTCTTCATCGATAGGAAAGTATGAGAGCGCCTTATCGCCACCAACATCCAGTGTACGTAGCGTGACTGGCCGCGGCGCAAATCCTTCCAGCACTTCACGGTAGATTGCGCGCTGTTCCTCTTCACCGGGAAAACGTTCACGAATCATGAACGGGAATTCGGTTCGATAAAGTCCGATCCCCTCTGCGCCACTCTCAACCGACGGCGCCAGATCGGACAACAAGCCGGTGTTGGCATAAAGCGGCAGATGAATACCATCCGGCGTCTCCGCCGGCAACTCACGCAACCCTTCCAGCCCCGCGACCAATTCCTCTTCTTCACGTGCAAGACGGGTATATTCATCACGTACCGTCTGGGATGGTGAAACAAAGACTCGCCCACGATAGCCATCCACCACCAGCTCGCAACCATCAACCCGCGCCACCGGCAACTCACTAGCACCGACCACTGCAGGGATCCCCATCGCATGCGCGAGGATTGCAACATGAGAAGAACCCGAACCACGCGCCGACACGACCCCCACCAGACGCTCTCGCGGCACCTCTGCCAACATGGTGGCAGAGACATCCTCGCCCACCAGGATCGTCTTTATCGGGTAGTCGGGCTGACGGCGAATCTCGTTCTGCAGATGTGCCAAAATGCGTCGTCCAAGATCGCGCACATCATCGGCACGCTCACGCAGATAGGGATCATCCATCGATTCAAACAGCTGCGCCTGCTCATTAATGGTGTCACGCCACGCGCCAGGGGCCCAGTCACCCTCGCGAATGCGCTCGATGGTTTTTTCGATCAACGTGTCACTATTCAGCATTAAGAGATAAGCATCAAATAGCGCGCGACTTTCAGCCCCTAACTCAGGATGTATCGACGCCTCCAGCGCCTTGATATTGGCACGCGCCGCCTCAAGCGCCTGCTCAAGGGCGAGAATTTCAGTGGCAGTATCCCTGCTCTTACGATGCGGCACCGCGTCAAGGTCTGACATCGGGTAGATCACCACCGCCGTGCCAATACCAACACCCGGCCCCCCCGGCAATGCCACAATCGGGCGATCACTTTTCACCGCTGGCGCCTCGGTAAAATCCTTGATCTCACCACGCGCATCGGCATGCGCAACGGCACCAGCCAACTGCGCCGCAACAGTCAGCAAAAAGGCAACCTCATCCTCATCGAAACATCGTTGACTGCGCTGCCGCACCACCAGGACACCCATCACCTGACGACGATGAATAATCGGGACACCTAAAAAACCGTGGAAAGAGACTTCACCTGTCTCGGCAATAAAACGGTAACGAGGGTGATCCGGTCCATTATCGAGATTAAGCAGCTCTTGCGTTTCACCCACTAGACTAACAAGCCCTTCACCCTGGCTAAAGCGTACCACGCCAATGGAATCAGGATTCAGCCCGTCACTCGCCATTAGAATATATTGCTGTAACCTCTGATCGAACAGATAAATTGAGCAGACATCCACAGACATCGCCCGTTTTACACGCGAGACAATGATTGATGAAGCTTGTTCAAGATCACGCGCAGCATTGACCTCTTGTACGATGCGCCGCAACGTAACCAGCATCACACAACCTTAAAGAGAATGAACGAAAAGACGCTGGCAGCCACCGCCGCCAATCCAGAAATCAGCACACCCCTCGGGAGACAGCCAATGGCTCAAGTTCAGCCAGAGCATGCTTGTAGACGTTGCGCTTGAACTGCACAATCTCTTCCAGAGGCGCCCAGTAGTCCACCCAACGCCAGTGGTCAAACTCGGGCTGATCAGAGGCATCCAGCCGCACATCACTCTCTTCGCCCTGTAGTTCAAGCAGGAACCAGATCTGTTTCTGACCAATACATAACGGCTTGCTTTGATGGCGAATCAACCCTTTGGGCAGACGATAACGCAGCCAGTCATTAGTTCGACCCAGGATCGCAACGTGACGAGGCTCCAGACCAACCTCTTCACGGAGCTCACGGAACATTGCATCTTCTAGGGTTTCGTTGGGTTGAATACCGCCCTGGGGGAATTGCCACGCCTCTTGACCTATGCGGCGGGCCCACAGCAGTTTGCCATCCTGATTATTCAGGATAATGCCTACATTAGCTCTATATCCGTCAAGATCGATCACTAGTCAGGCCCCATAAAACTGCTACAATTGCGCAAATTGTCACATAAATCATGGCTTCAGCGCAAATATACTCCCAGCCATATTGAAATTAGATAGGAAGGAATCGGGCCAACAAACAGCCCGACCGATAGAAATAGAGGTAAGCAGCGTGGGTTTGGTTATTTTTGATCTTGATAACACCTTGATCGGCGGAGATAGCGACTATCTCTGGAGTGAATTTCTCACCGAAGAAGGTATCGTCGGCCCGCAACATCAGCAGGAAAATCAACGATTTTATGATGAATATGTTGCCGGTACACTCGATATCAATGAGTTTCTCGCATTCCAGCTCGCGCCACTGGCAGCCCACGATATCAGCACATTGAAGGCGTGGCGCGAACGCTTCCTCGATGAAAAAATAGCCCCGATTATGCTGGCACATGCACAAAAATTGATCGAAAAACACACAAACAGTGGCCAAACCTTACTGATTATTACCGCCACCAATAGCTTTGTCACCGCCCCTATTGCCGCTCGCCTCGGCATTAAACACCTGATCGCAACCGAACCCGAGATGCACAATGGACAATACACCGGTAAGGTGGCGGGCACCCCCAGTTTTCGCGAAGGAAAGGTGGAACGACTAAACCAATGGCTCAATGAAACAGACCGTAATCTCAATGACAGCTGGTTCTACTCCGACTCTCACAATGACCTGCCACTACTAGAACAGGTGACTCATCCAGTCGCCGTTGATCCAGATGAGATCTTAACCAAATACGCCAGCAAGCACGACTGGCCGATTATCAGTCTGCGCTGAAGCCAGCCACTCGATTATTTAAAATCATCCTTATTAGCCGCCTTCATTGCAGCATCCTGCTTGGTGATCAACCCCTTCTGTATCAGCTCCTGAAGATTTTGATCGAGCGTCTGCATGCCAAGCGCCTGCCCCGTCTGAATGGCAGAATACATCTGTGGAATCTTGTTTTCTCGAATCAGATTTCGGATCGCCGGGGTTCCGACCATGATCTCGTGTGCCGCGACGCGGCCTCCGCCGACCTTTTTCAGCAGCGTTTGCGATATCACCGCCTTTAATGACTCCGACAGCATCGAACGAATCATCTCTTTCTCAGCCGCTGGAAACACATCGATCACACGATCGATCGTCTTTGCCGCCGAGCTGGTATGCAACGTGCCAAACACCAGATGCCCCGTTTCAGCCGCAGAGAGCGCCAGCCCGATCGTCTCTGGATCACGCATCTCGCCCACCAGAATGATATCGGGATCTTCACGCAACGCAGAACGTAACGCCTCAGCAAAGCCGAGTGAATCTCGATGAATTTCACGCTGATTGACCAGACACTTCTTACTCTGATGAACAAACTCGATCGGATCTTCAAGGGTCAAAATATGGCCATATTCAGTATTATTTTTATAATCCATCATCGCCGCCAGCGTGGTCGATTTACCGGAACCTGTCGGCCCGGTCACCAGCACGATACCACGCGGGGTATCCGCAATATCACCAAACACGGCGGGCGCGCCCAGCTCTTCAAGCGAAAGGATAGTCGATGGAATCGTTCGAAACACCGCGCCAACACCACGATTATGATTAAAGGCATTGACACGAAAACGTGCTAGCCCAGGTATTTCAAACGAAAAATCTGTCTCCAGAAATTCTTCAAAATCCTTACGCTGCTTATCATTCATGATGTCATAAACCATGTTATGCACAGTCTTATTATCCAGTGCAGGGACGTTGATACGACGTATATCGCCATCCACACGAATCATTGGCGGCAATTCTGCAGACAGATGTAAATCCGATGCGTTACTTTTAACTCCAAACGCGAGTAACTCAGCAATATCCATTCAATTCTCCTCCAGAGATATCAATTCACCGCGACAAAATGCGCTGGCGAAGTAGATAATTTTTTCGCCCGCAGTCACTTAACGGCACTTCCATATACATCTTGAACAACCGGCATGCGCATTTCAGGCGACCTGAACAGCGCCATATTCACGCTGGACTCAACCACGCAAATCACTAAAATAGACCCCACCTATGCCAACCACGACCAGCATCAAACACAATATTCAGCAAACACGCCAGCGCATCGCAACGGCCGAGCGCAAATATGGCAGGAAACCCGGCAGCGTCGAGCTACTGGCCGTCAGCAAAGCACAGCCCGTGACGTCAATCCTGGCTGCGCTTGAGCAACAACAGTACCACTTCGGCGAAAATTACCTGCAGGAAGCGCTGAACAAGATCGATGCATTGCAGGGACACCCTATCGTATGGCATTACATTGGCGCGATTCAATCGAATAAGACGCGCCCTATCGCGGAACAGTTCGACTGGGTACACAGCGTCTGCAGTCTCAAGATCGCCAAAAGACTCAGCGTGCAAAGGCCTGCGACACACCCTGACCTGAACATCTGCATCCAGCTCAATGTTAGCGCTGAAGAGAGCAAATCCGGCGCAACACTGGCGGAGTTACCCACATTAGCCACAGAGATTGCCGCCCTGCCGCACATCAAATTACGAGGCCTGATGGCAATACCGCAGAAAGCAGAAAACCTGGATCAGCAACGCGCCATTTTTCACGCAGTACAACAGGCGCAACAGCGACTCATTGATGCCGGCCACCCACTGGACACCCTGTCACTCGGGATGTCAGCAGACCTCGAAGCGGCAGTCGCTGAAGGCTCAACGATGGTACGCATCGGCACCGCCATTTTTGGCCCACGCAAAACACCATAGCACTGACAACCAAATCACAGTATATTCCTTATTATGAACAATAAACGATATGCATTTATTGGCGGTGGCAATATGGCTCGCAGCCTGATCGGCGGCATGATTAGCGACGGCTGTAACCCTGAACTCATTCGGGTCTCCGATCCGAGTGTCGAACAGCGCCAGCAACTTGCGGCAACCTTTGGTATCCACACCGCAATATCCAATCTCGAAGCACTGCAACAGGCGGATGTAGTCATCCTCGCCGTCAAGCCACAAATGATCGAAGCAGTCGCCACTGAAATTGCAGCGGCCATACAACAACAGCAATGCCCCGTCATCTCGATCGCCGCTGGCATCCGCACCCACGACCTCGAACGCTGGCTAGGCGGTCATTGCGCCGTCATCCGCACCATGCCAAACACGCCAGCGCTGGTGGGCAGTGGCGCTACGGCACTGTTCGCCAGCCCGACCACATCCGCAGAACAACGCGACCTTGCCGAATTCATCATGCGCGCAGTCGGACTCACCCTGTGGCTGGATGACGAATCACTGATGGATGCTGTCACTGCCCTCTCCGGTAGCGGTCCCGCCTACTTTTTCCTATTAATGGAATCACTGGAAAATGCCGGCTGCAACGCAGGCCTGCCACGCGAAACCGCCCGCCTGCTCACGCTACAAACTGCCTTTGGCGCGGCCAAAATGGCGCTCGAAAGCAGCGATGATAGCGCCACATTGAGAAAATGCGTCACCTCACCGGGCGGTACCACCGAACGGGCCATCGAGATAATGGAGTCGGGTGAATACCAGGCACTTATTAATAACGCGGTTCAGGGCGCAAAAGAACGTGCACAAGAATTGGCTGACCTATTAGGAAATAACAACCATGGATAGCTCTTACCTCAGCAACCCGGCGCTATATCTGGTTGACGCCCTGTTTGGTCTCTACCTCATCGCCATTATGCTGCGCTTTCTACTACAGTTGGTGCGGGCAAACTTTCATAATCCAATCTGCCAGTTTCTGGTGAAAATCACGAATCCACCGCTCGTGCCACTGCGACGCATCATTCCAGGCTTCAAGGGAGTAGACGTTGCCTCGCTCTTTTTACTCTTTACTGTACAAATTGCGGCAATCCTGCTGAAGCTGTTGATCATCGGTAAATCATTCAGCATCGTAGCCCTGATCCCAATCGCTATTGCGGACCTGCTATCGCTAGCACTGAATGTCTTTATGGTCGCCATCCTGATACAGGTGGTCTTAAGCTGGGTCGCCCAGGGGGCATACAACCCACTCACCTCAACACTCTACTCGCTCACGGACCCCGTACTTAGCCCGGTACGCCGCGTGATTCCACCGATCGGCGGCATGGATCTATCACCATTAGTAGTCCTGCTCTCCATTCCGCTAATCAAGATGCTGGTAATTACCCCTATCTCAAATCTCAGTAATTTACTCACATGAGCCCGTGCCACAACAAAACTGCGTTATACGACAAAATAGACACATTTTTTATAAAACAATAAATGTATGGGATTTAAATACTCACTTCAGAGCAGAAAATCTCTTTTGAGCGCCAAAATAGAGAGGGTGATACAGTTTTTTGAAAAAAAGCTCATGCATAGCAACAAAATTCCGATAGTAGTCTGTAACTATAATAAATTTTAGCCAATATTAGCCATTACATTAAGGGCAGACTGGAAAGGGAAATATGTCCACAAACGCTTTGGATATCAAAGAGGCTCTACAGCAAGACCGCTTCAGCAGTCAGATGGAGGCCTTTGCCCAGTGGAAAACTGAGCTTGTACAGACCATCAGAAGTTATCAGGAATGGCTAAGTCAACACGACAAGAGTAGCCCTGAAATCGAGTTACGTATCTTTGATGCGCTCAAAGCACTCGATTCCGACAACCTCAACATCGCTTTTGTGGCAGAGTTCTCACGTGGTAAAACTGAGCTTATCAACGCAATTTTCTTTGCCAACTATGGCCGCCGCCTGCTCCCTTCCGAAGCAGGCCGTACCACCATGTGCCCCACAGAGCTTTTTTATGACAAAAACAAAAATCAGTCATTTATCAGGCTGCTGCCAATCGAAACACGCCTCAGCGATGCCAGCCTTTCAGAACTCAAAAATGAAGAGAGCTACTGGACCGTACTACCACTCGATGTAGACTCTCCTGAGCAGATGGCAGAGGCTTTCAAGGAGGTCATCAAGACCAAAGATGTTCCAATAGAGGAAGCCGAAAAGCTAGGGCTCTATTGTGAAGAGCTGCATAGTGGCGATGAAGATACCCCTCCACCCGAGAAGATCGAAATTCCGATGTGGCGTCACGCCCTGATCAGCTTCCCACACCCGCTACTGAAACAGGGGTTAGTGATCCTCGATACCCCAGGGCTGAACGCACTCGGCAGCGAACCTGAACTAACCCTCAACATGCTACCCAGTGCCCAGGCAGTACTATTTATCCTCTCTGCCGACACCGGTGTCACCAAGAGTGACCTCGACATGTGGAAAAATCACATCATGGCCTTCCGTAACAAGAAACAGAGTGGGCTGGTAGCGGTGCTTAATAAAATTGACATCCTCTGGGATGAGATGAAAAAACCTGAAGAGGTCATTGCTTCGATCGAAGAACAACGCAAGACCAGCGCCAGCATGCTTGGCATTGATGACACTAGTGTCTACCCGGTTTCGGCACAGAAGGCGTTACTCGCAAAGACCAAAAAGGACCAAAAACTGCTAGAACAGAGTAATCTGCTATCACTTGAGTCACTGCTTGCCAACGAAATCCTGCCCACCAAACAACAGGTCATCTGGAACAGTATCGTCGTCGGACTCGACCAGTCTATCAACAGCACCTACGAACCAATTGCAGGAAAATTGCAGGACCTTAACAAGCAACTGCAACAGCTGGAAGCACTGCGTGGCAAGAATGAAGATGTCGTGCAACAGTTACTGCAAAGGGCAAAAGAGCAGAAGGTCACCTATTACGAGAGTGTTAAAAACTTTCAGGCAAGCCGACGCCGCCTTGCCACCCAGGCCAAGGTGATGTTTAACACCCTCGGCATGGATGCGATCGATGTCATTATCGAAAAGACGCGTCAGGATATGTCCGGCAGCTGGACCACCAACGGCATGAAAAACGGGATGACACTATTTTTCGAAAGTTCACGCGAGGCGATGCAGATCGCGGAGAGGCATTCTGATGAAATCCACAAACTGATCCAGTCCATTTATAAAAAGTTCCACGATGAGCATGGACTCAAGATTCATAAAGCCCCCAAATTCAACATTCAACCTCACATCTCCGAGCTGGATCAACTGTCCATCAAGGCAGAGGAATTTCGTAACAGCCCTATATCCACCATGGCTGAGCAAAGCTTTGTGGTTAAAAAGTTTTTCATCTCACTCGTCAGCCATGTACGCAATACATTTGGCAATTCTAATAGAGAGGCCGACGCATGGCTCAAGGAACTGATCAATCCACTCGTCATCCAGATTCAGGAAAAACGCGCCAGCATCGACAAGTACATGGAGACATTGAGCAAGATTAAATCGTCAAAAAACAACCTGGAAGGTCAGCTCAAAATACTGAATCAAGAGCTATCTCAACTTGAAGCACAAGCAGCCTCACTTGAGGCGATGCGTAAGACATTGCAAAATTGCACTCCACCAGATTAAAATTAACTACAACGCCCTCTTTAAACCGCTATATACGCCCCTCGACCGAGGGACGTATATATTTCCCCAAACAATCATTTACCGCCTCTACCTATGATGGTTACAATGAACATTATCATCATAGAAGGATAGCAATATGCAGGACTACCAGCGTGATTTTATCGATTTTGTAATCGAGAGTGGCGTACTCCGTTTTGGCGAATTCACCCTCAAATCAGGCCGAATCAGCCCCTATTTTTTCAACAGCGGCCTGTTCAATACTGGCGCGACGATCTCCCGCCTCGGCCAGTACTATGCCGCCGCCATCGTTGCCGATCATGTCGAACTCGACATGCTATATGGCCCCGCATACAAAGGTATCCCGCTCGCCGTCGCTACCGTAATTGCGTTACAGGAACAGCATCAGCAAGACCTCCCATTTGCCTTCAACCGCAAAGAGGCCAAGGATCACGGTGAAGGTGGCGTCATCGTCGGCGCCGCGTTACAGGGCAAAGTACTGGTGATCGACGATGTCATCTCGGCCGGCACCTCAGTACGCGAATCTGCTGCCATCATCGACAATGCGGGGGCATCAATGGCCGGTGTCGCAATCGCGCTGGACCGTCAGGAAAGAGGCCAGGGTGACACCTCCGCTATTCAGGAAATCAAGCAGCAACATGGCATTAAGGTCACCAGTATCGCCAGCCTGACGACACTACTCGACTATCTCCGTGAAAAACCTCAACTGGCCGACACACTGGCTCGGATCCGTGATTACAAGGCCCAATATGGATGTGCCTAAGCGCGACCCCATGAGCATCGTAGACAAGATCATGCGCCATGTCAGCGGCGTCCTCATCGGATGTTGCCTGCTGGCCACTATGCCTCTCTATGCCGAAGGGAGTCCGGCCATTCCTGCCTTCACCGCTCACTACGAATTGCTGCGCAATGGCAAGATGAAGGTGGGCGAGGTTAAACGCACTACCGCAATACAGGAAAATGGTGCTATCACCTTCGAGTCCTACTCCAAAACTACCGGGCTTGCAGCACTCTTCATCAAAGACAAGATCACCGAACGCACCTCCTTTATTCTCGACGGCAATACCATTCAGCCACAGGACTATCTCTATGACCGTAAAGGCGGCAAACGCTCACGAGTGGTTAAACTCAACTTTGACTGGGCAAAAAAAAGCGTCACCAATGCCATCAATGGAGAGCCATGGCAGATGGAGATATCGCCCGGCACACAAGACAAACTCTCCTATCAATTACAATTGATGATTGACCTACAGGCAAACCTGACCGCGTTTAATTATCCCGTCGCCGATGGCGGCACCCTCAAAGAATACCGTTTCACACTGCTAGGAGAAGAGACGATCAAGACCCCGATGGGAAAGATCGAAACGATCAAGATCAAGCGCGAACGCGCCGCGGATAGTAAACGCAAAACCACCATCTGGTTTGCTAAATCACTGCACTATCTACCAGTACGTATCAAACAGGGCAAGAGTGATGATGAGTTCGTCACCCTCGAGATCAAAAAGGCAGAGGGGATTTAAGAAACCTGTAAAATAAGCCCTTTCCCTCCTTTTACGACCTCAGGTCTTTGGCAACGTCACGCCTTGCTGCCCCTGGTATTTACCGCCACGATCCCTGTATGACACCTCGCAAACCTCATCAGACTCAAAAAAGAGCACCTGCGCAACACCTTCATTGGCATAGATCTTTGCAGGCAGAGGCGTGGTATTGGAAAACTCCAGCGTCACATGCCCTTCCCACTCCGGTTCGAACGGTGTGACATTAACGATAATGCCGCAACGAGCATAGGTCGATTTACCCAGGCAGATCGTCAACACGCTACGCGGGATACGAAAGTACTCCACTGTACGCGCCAGCGCAAATGAGTTTGGCGGGATGATACAGACATCAGACTTTACATCGACAAAGCTATTTTCATCAAAATTTTTCGGATCAACAATCGCCGAATTAATGTTGGTGAAAATCTTGAATTCATCGGAACAACGAATATCGTAGCCATAGCTCGATGTCCCGTAAGAGACGATACGCCCGTCTTCATTCTCCCTCACCTGCCCCGCCTCATATGGCTCGATCATGCCGTGTTCCTCGGCCATGCGACGGATCCACTTATCAGACTTGATACTCATCTCTATATTCTCTGCTTTTTATAATGTCAATTTCAGCACTGTTGCCGGGCATTTCTTCAAGTATTCTGCACCACGATATTAGGAAATGCAGCACTATAATCCTTCGCCTGTAGTGACAGCCCCGCCGCAACACGCCGTGCAATATCACGATAGTTCTGCGCGATCACGCCATCAGGATCGGCCACCACACTCGGCTTACCGCCATCGGCGTTTTCACGAATGGTGATATCGAGTGGCAACGAACCCAACAACTCAATGCCATAATCTTCAGCCATACGTACACCACCGCCAGCACCAAAGATATGCTCCTCGTGGCCACACTGCGAACAGATGTGAGTGCTCATGTTCTCGATCACACCCAACACCGGCACCTCGACCTTCTCAAACATCTTCAGCGCCTTGCGCGCATCCAGCAATGCAATGTCCTGCGGTGTCGTGACAATCACCGAAGCACTAACCGGGATCTTCTGCGCCAGCGTCAACTGCACATCACCGGTACCCGGTGGCAGGTCGATCACCAGATAATCGAGATTATCCCAGTTGGTGTCGTTCAACAGCTGTTCCAGCGCCTGTGTCACCATCGGGCCACGCCAGATCATCGGATTGTCCTCTTCGATCATATAACCGATCGACATCGACTGGATATCGTGGCAGATCACCGGCATCATCGTCTTGCCATCTTCGGTCTGCGGCCTGGCATTGGCCCCCAGCATCCGTGGCTGGCTCGGCCCATAGATATCGGCATCGAGGATGCCGACCCGCGCACCCTCGGCCGCCAGTGCCAGCGCCAGATTGACCGACGTCGTCGATTTACCAACGCCCCCCTTACCGGAAGCAACCGCGATAATGTTCTTAATATTCTTGTGCGGCTTGATGCCACGCTGCACTGTGTGACTGATGATCTTGCTACCAATCTCGGTCACCACATCCGAGACGCCTTCGATCGCGGCGACCTGATCACGCAACGCCTGCGCCAATGGCGCCACATAGCCCGCCACCGGGAAGCCAAGTTCAACCGTGAGCGTGACACGCCCACCATCGATGGCAATACCTTTCACCGCTGAGGCGCTCACCAGATCGCTCTTCAGGTAGGGACATGTGTAACCCTTAATCGCCGTCTCCACCTGTAATTGTGTAATTTCAGCCATCTCTCAGCGCACTCCTTAACAATCAACTCAAAACAAAAGGCGCATTCTAACTCAATTTGTCACGCTCATCAGCCCACCTGTTCATAAGGGATTACCTTGTACTGCTTGAATCCATATCGCTACGTGCCATCAACCACCGACATGGGCTATAATGCCGGGTTAATCCGCGCAGATCTAAGCAGGTTTGCCGCATAACAAAATAAATATCGTAACAAGTCAGGGTTTCGCGACAATGCCGTCAAATTCAGCGCCAAATACAACATCGGACTCAACCTCCGATAAGCGCAAGATACTGGTCACCAGTGCATTGCCGTACGCCAATGGTTCGATCCACATCGGGCACCTGGTGGAATATATCCAGACCGACATCTGGGTGCGTTTCCAGAAGATGCGTGGTCACAGCTGCCATTACGTCTGCGCCGACGACACCCACGGTACCCCGATCATGCTGCGCGCCGAACAGGAGGGGATCACCCCCGAGGCGCTGATCGAGCGCGTCCACGGCGAGCACTTTCAGGATTTCAGCGATTTTGCGATTGAGTTCGATAACTACCACTCGACCCACTCCGAGGAAAACCGCGAGCTGTCGCAGGATCTCTATCGTCGCCTCGACAAAGCCGGGCTGATCGCCAAACGCACCATCGAACAGCTCTACGACCCGGAAAAAGAGATGTTCCTGTCGGATCGTTTTATCAAGGGCGGCTGCCCAAAATGCAAAGCGGAAGAGCAATACGGTGACTCCTGTGAGGTGTGTGGCGCAACCTACGCACCCACAGACCTGATCAAACCTTACTCTGCGCTCTCGGGCGCCACGCCGGTCACAAAAGAATCTGAACACCACTTCTTCAAACTGGGCGAGTGCGAAGCATTTCTCAAGGAGTGGCTCAACCGCGAAGGTAATGCCGCGCCACTGCAACTTGAAGCCGCCAACAAGATGGCCGAGTGGTTCGATGCGGGGCTGCGCGACTGGGACATCTCACGTGACGCCCCCTACTTCGGTTTTGAGATCCCCGACGCACCGGGCAAGTTCCTCTACGTCTGGCTCGACGCACCGATCGGCTACATCGCAAGTTTCAAAAACCTCTGCGACCGAGAGGGGCTCGACTTCGACAGCTACTGGCAGCCCGGCAGCGACGCCGAACTCTACCACTTCATCGGCAAGGATATCCTCTACTTCCACGCGCTGTTCTGGCCTGCGACGCTGCAATATGCCGGCTACCGCACCCCCACCAGGATCTGCGTGCATGGCTTTCTGACCGTCGATGGACAGAAGATGTCGAAGTCTCGTGGTACCTTTATTATGGCGCGCACCTATCTCGAACATCTGAACCCGGAATACCTGCGCTACTATTTCGCCGCTAAATTGAGTGACCGCGTCGAAGATATCGATCTCAACCTTGAAGATTTCACCGCACGCGTCAACAGTAATCTGGTGGGCAAATACATCAACATCGCCTCGCGCTCGGCAGGTTTTATCAGCAAGCGCTTCGATGGCCAGCTTGCAGCCACGTTCGATGACGACGGCGCAACACTGGTCTCAGCGATACAGGCGCAGGCAGCACAGATCGCCACTCTTTATGAGGCGCGCCAGTTCAGCGAGGCGATGCGTGAGATTATGGCGCTGGCCGATCAGGCCAACGAGTATGTCAGCGACAAGGCGCCATGGGTGATGGCGAAACAGGAAGGAGCGGAGGCGCAGCTGCACTGCGTCTGCACCGCAATCATCAACGCCTTCCGCGTGCTGACGATCTACCTCAAACCGGTACTGCCAAAGCTGGCGGCGGAGGTAGAGACGTTCCTCAATGTAGCGCCACTTCAGTGGAGCGATGTTGATGGCCTGCTAACAGACCACGCCATCAACCCCTATAAACACCTGATGAAACGGATCGAGCAGAAACAGATCGATGCGATGCTCGAGGCGAGCGCGGCAACCCTGGTGCAACCCAAACCATCTCCTGCCCGCCACGGCGAGGCGCAGCAGAAAAAGAGTAAGCCAGAGAAGAGTGAAACAACCATCCCTGAGAATGGAGCGGGATCTTCCATGAATGATGAAACCGACAACACTATCCAGTTCGATGACTTTGCCAAGGTCGACCTGCGCATCGCACGCATCGTCAAGGCCGATCATGTCGATGGCGCGGACAAGCTGCTACAACTGACCCTCGACATCGGTGAAGCGAAGACGCGCAACGTCTTTGCCGGGATCAAGTCGGCTTACTCGCCGGAGCAGCTCGAAGGGAAGCTGACGGTGATGGTCGCCAACCTCGCGCCACGCAAAATGCGCTTTGGCATCTCTGAAGGAATGGTGCTGGCAGCCGGCCCCGGCGGCAAAGCGCTGTGGCTACTGGAACCTCATGAGGGCGCGCAACCCGGCATGAAAGTGAAATAGCCCCACAGCGCCTCCGTTGTAGCCAGGGAGCAGGCAGAGTACTATTGGCAGCGCAAAAGAAACGACTGAATAACACTATATAAAACACTGACATAATCGTTAATGACCGAATACGCCCTCATCCTCCTCAGCACCGTGCTGGTCAACAATTTTGTGTTGGTCAAATTTCTCGGCCTGTGCCCCTTCATGGGCGTGTCGCGCAAACTGGAAACTGCGATCGGCATGGCGCTGGCGACCACCTTCGTGTTGACGCTGTCATCGGTCTGCAGCTACCTTGCCAACAGATATCTGCTGGTACCCTTCGGCATCGAATATCTGAAAACCATCACCTTCATCCTGGTGATCGCCGTGGTGGTACAGTTCACCGAAATGGTGATTCAGAAGATCAGTCCGCTACTGCACAAAGTACTCGGCATCTTCCTGCCATTGATCACGACCAACTGCGCGGTGCTTGGCGTTGCACTACTCAACATCCAGCAGGAGCTCGACTTCTTCGAGTCGGCAATCTACGGCTTTGGCGCTGCGGTCGGTTTTTCGATCGTGCTGATCCTGTTTGCCGCGATGCGTGAACGCCTCGCCGCTGCCGATATCCCCGTCGCCTTTCAGGGTCCTGCGATCGGACTGGTCACCGCCGGGCTGATGTCGCTCGCCTTCATGGGGTTCTCAGGACTGGTGAAGGGCTAATATGCTGACGGCGATTCTGGCATTGAGCGCGTTGTCGCTAGTCTTTGGGCTGATCCTCGGTTTTGCCGCAGTCCGCTTCAAGGTTGAAGGCGACCCACTGGTCGAACAGATCGATGCGCAGCTGCCACAGACGCAGTGTGGCCAGTGCGGCTTTCCCGGCTGCCGCCCCTATGCGGAGGCAATCGCCAATGAAGAGGCGGAGATTAACCAGTGCCCGCCGGGGGGGGAAGCGACCATCCACGCTCTGGCCGATCTGCTCGATCGCGAACCGCTACCACTGAACCCGGAAAATGGCGTAGTTAAGCCGAAGACAGTCGCCTTCATCGATGAACAGACCTGCATCGGCTGCACACTGTGCATCCAGGCGTGCCCGGTCGATGCGATTGTCGGCGCGGCCAAACAGATGCATACCATCATTGAATCCGAGTGCACCGGCTGTGATCTGTGCCTGCCCCCCTGCCCGGTAGACTGCATCGAGATGGTCGAGATCAAACAGGATATGCTGACATGGAAATGGCCTTATCCTGAACAGCCAATTGCAGAAAAATCGACCCCAGACAGCCCGCGGGAGGCCTCCGCATGAGCATGGCCCCGGTAAAATTGTGGGACTTCCATGGCGGCATCCACCCGGAACAGAACAAACTGCAATCCACCCTGGAGCCGTCGTCACCCGCGCAGCTACCCAGAAAATTGGTCCTGCCACTGCATCAGCATATTGGCGAAGCGGCGGAACCCGTCGTCGAGATCGGTGAAACGGTACTCAAGGGACAAAAAGTCGCAAATGCCAACGGTTATGTCAGCGCCCCGGTACATGCCCCCACTTCTGGCAAGATCATCGATATCAGCGAATATCCCATCCCGCACCCATCTGGTCTCAGTGCGCTGGCGATTGTCATCGAGCCCGATGGCCGCGATGCATGGGTCGAATACACGCCAGACCAGGATTACACCGAGAAAAATCCTAGCCACCTGCGCAACATCATCCGTGAAGCCGGGATCGTTGGACTCGGTGGCGCAGGCTTTCCATCATTTATCAAACTCAATCCTGGCTCACAAAAGAAGATCAAGACACTGATCCTCAATGGCGTTGAATGCGAGCCCTATATTACCTGTGACGACATGTTGATGCGCGAAGACCCGCAGTCAATCATTGAAGGGTTACACATTATGCGCCACGCACTACAAGCAGAAGAGTGTGTCATCGCCATCGAAGACAACAAACCAGAGGCCTTTGAAAGCATCAGCAAAGCGGCCGCCGGACTCGATGGCGTGCGCGTTGCGCTGGTACCGACGCGCTACCCGCAAGGCAGTGAAAAACAGCTGGTCCAGGTGATCACCGGCAAAGAGGTGCCCAGCAACGGGCTGGCGCTTAATATCGGCGTGGTGTGCCACAACGTTGCCACTGCCGCGGCCATCTATCGTGCTATCCACCTTGGTCAGCCACTGATTTCACGCATGGTCACCATTACCGGCAAAGGGGTTAAGCGTCCACGCAATCTCGAAGTGTTATTTGGCACGCCCATCGAAGAACTTTTACAGCAATGTGACGCTGAATTTGACCAGATCGAGCGCCTCGTCATGGGCGGGCCGATGATGGGCTTTGCACTGCACGATATCGCACTGCCCGTGATCAAAACGACCAACTGCATCATCGCCGCGACCCGTGAAGAGCTCGGGCTCGATCGCCCCGTCATGCCGTGCATTCGCTGTGGTGCCTGTGCCGATGTCTGTCCCGTAAAACTGCTGCCGCAGCAGCTCTACTGGCACGCCAAGGCCAAGGAACTCGATAAAGCGCAGGAGTATGATCTTTTTGACTGCATCGAATGTGGCTGCTGCTCCTATGTCTGCCCCAGTAACATCCCACTGGTGCAATTTTATCGCTTCGCCAAAGGGGCCATCTGGACCCAGGAACAGGAGCATAAAAAATCAGATCAGGCACGCGAGCGACACGAGTTCCGACTGCTGCGCATCGAACGTGAAAAACAGGAGCGCGAGGCTAAACGCGCGAAAAAGAAAGCGCCACGGCCACAAGCAGCATCACCTAAAGCGCCCCCTGTCGATGGTGCAACCATGGCTACCAAAATGAGAGAGGAAGCCATCAGCCAGCGCGAGAGTGCCGCAGCCGCACGAAAAACAGAAATTCAGGCGGCACTCGCACGTGTACAGGCTAAGAAAAAGGGTACCGCACCCAAAACAGATGAACCTCCAGCAGCTGACAGCAGCACCTCGCCAGCGCAGAAAAGCGATCTCGATAAAACAGATGCCTCATCTACGGATAGCGCCAACAATCAGCAGGTACCATAACGCAGCGAACACACTGCGCTAACAGATAAACGAAGCGATGCCATTTAATACACCCACATCTCCCCATCAGCTCGCCCCTACCTCCATCACCCGCGTGATGATGCTGGTGATCCTGGCACTGATCCCCGGCATCACGGCCTATGTCTGGTTTTTTGGCTGGGGTATCGTGGTGAACATCTGCATCGCACTGGTCACCGCCCTGAGTTGCGAAGCACTCATCCTGAAATTACGTCAACGGCCAGTACTGCCCTTTTTGAGTGATGGCAGCGCGGCGCTCACTGCGGTACTGATCGCTTTGACACTGCCACCTCTGTCACCGTGGTGGATTACTGTCATCGGCGTCGCCTTTGCCATCATCATCGCCAAGCAGCTCTACGGTGGCCTCGGTTACAACCCATTTAACCCCGCCATGGTCGGTTATGTGATGTTACTGATCTCATTCCCACGCGAGATGACCAGCTGGATTCCACCCAGCGCACTGGCCGATAGTACCCTCGGTTTTATCGATACCACCATGTTCATCCTCTTCAGCACACTGCCAGACGGGGTCACCTTCGATGCACTGACCGAGGCCACACCGCTCGACTCGCTGAAGACCCACCTCGCCCTCGGAAACACCGTCGATGAAGTGCGTGCCCAGCTCGGCCTCGATGAAGAGACCAGCCGCGTCCTCAGCGTGATTCCGATCTTTGGTGCCATCGGTGGCAAGGGGTGGGAATGGGTCGGCGGTGGTTTCCTGCTCGGCGGCATATGGCTCATCTATAATAAAATTATTAGCTGGCACATCCCGGTGGCGATGCTTGGCTCGCTGCTGGCCGCCTCGCTGCTCTTCTACCTGATTGACCCAGATCACTACGCCACACCGATGTTTCATCTCTTCAGCGGCGCAGCAATGCTGGGCGCGTTTTTCATCGCCACCGATCCAGTCACCGCCGCCGCCTCGAATCGCGGCAAGCTCATCTATGGTTGCGGTATTGGCCTGTTCACTTATGTAATCCGCACCTGGGGCGGCTACCCCGATGCCGTTGCCTTCGCAGTATTGCTGATGAACATGTGCGCACCGCTGATCGACCACTACTTCAAATCCAGCGTCTTCGGCCATAAAAAGGGGTGATGTGGTGGCGCTGAAACATATGATGACAACTTCACTGCTGCTCGGTACCTTCGCCATCGTGGGCACCGGCATGGTAGCGCTCACCTATGACGGCACCGAACCCCTTATTGAATACAAAGAGAAGCAGGCGCTGCTGCGCAGCCTCAATGCGCTGATACCCCCGGCAAGCCGTGACAACGACATCGCAAACGACACCACAGAGGCCACCTCAAAAGCACTGCTTGGAAGCAAAAAAAAAGCGAATACTGTCTACCTTGCGCGGCTCAAAGGTGTCCCGGTCGCCGCTGTGATCACGACCATCGCCCCCGATGGCTATAATGGCGCCATTAAACTACTGGTCGCCATCCGTTATAATGGTACGATTAGCGGTGTGCGCGTGCTCAAACATCGCGAAACGCCAGGGCTGGGTGATGGCATTGAGATTATCCGCTCCGACTGGATCACGACATTCGACAACCACTCACTGCAAAACCCCGATGACCTCGGTTGGCACGTAAAAAAGGATGGTGGTATTTTTGACCAGTTCACGGGTGCGACGATCACGCCACGCGCCATAGTCAAGGCAGTACATAATGCGTTGAAATATTTTGAGCAGCACCGCGACGAACTGTTTAGCGCGAACAACACAGCGCAAACGTCAACACAGGTAACTAAAACAGATAATTAAAGATGGCCACTAACAACTACAACGAACTGACCCATAACGGCCTGTGGAAAAATAATGTTGCGCTGGTGCAGGTCCTCGGCCTGTGCCCGTTGCTCGCCGTCACCACCACCACCATCAACGGCATCGGACTCGGCATCGCCACCACGCTGACACTGGTGCTATCGAACGTCACTGTGTCGTTGATCCGTAATTCAGTGCGCCCCGAGATTCGCATCCCGGTCTTTGTGTTGATCATTGCATCCTTTGTTACCGCGATTGAGCTAGCGATGAACGCCTTCTTTTACGACTTGTATATAATCCTTGGCATCTTTATCCCATTGATCGTCACCAACTGCGCGATCCTCGGTCGCGCCGAGGCGTTTGCGTCGAAGAATGCCGTCGTGCCCTCTTTCATCGACGGCCTGATGATGGGCGTCGGCTTCTCTGCCATCCTGGTGGCCCTCGGTGCAATGCGTGAAGCGCTTGGCCAGGGCACGCTGTTTGCGCAAGCCCACCTGATGTTTGGTGAAGCTGGCGAGTGGATGACCATCACCCTGATCGATGATTACAGCGGCTTCCTGCTCGCCATCCTGCCACCTGGTGCTTTTATTGGACTGGGACTGTTAATTGCATTGAAGAATGTAATAGATCAACGCGTTCAAAAAAAGGCGGCACAAGTGGCTTCTCCTACAACAACCGAAAATGCCATCGCCGCACCCTCAATGGCAAAGTAGCACACCCACATTGACTATCAGAAATGCACCTACATCAACTTCAGAATAGGCCCTGACCTTCAAATAACAGCCTCAGATATTGGTCAAAATCGATCCAACGGTACTCACAAACGAAATCTATGATTCTTACCAGTGCCATATTTTCACGGCTAATTCCTCCTCCCATTCCCAGATCCGTATAAAATTCAATCCAGACTGCCCTACTGAAGTTGTCGCAACAGCTGCCGATAGAATTAAGTACACCTCACCATAAATTGTGGGGAAATCGAAAGGCTAGCCAGGGAAGTGTTTGCTAATCACTGTGCTCTACTACTCCCACATGCATGCCTTCTAACATAGATTTCAAAGTTAGATTAACAGCATCAGAGCGGTGAATAAAATGATCAAATCTATACTTGTTGTTGATGACTCTAAAATGTCACGCAAACTTGTCATCAGGGCCTTACCGGAAGAATGGGACGCCCCTGTTTATCAGGCAACCAACGGCCTGGAAGCACTTGAAATTTTCCATGACAAATCCCCGGATATAATCTTTCTAGATTTGACCATGCCCGAGCTGGACGGCTTTGGTGTACTGGCTGCACTTCAAAAAGAAGATAATAAAGTTCCGGTAATTGTGATCAGCGCAGATGTCCAGACGGAAGCCTATGAGCGGGCGATTGGGCTAGGCGCTCGCGCCTTTATCCAGAAGCCGATGAGTCCCGGGGATGTTAGAAAAGTGGTTCAAGAGCTGCATTTGCTATGATTCAAACCAAAGAGCAATTTGACGAAGACCGTAGAGATGCCCTGCAGGAAGTGGTCAATATAGCCATGGGACAGGCGGGCGATTCACTGGCAAAGCTGTTCGGTACATTTGTTGAACTTTCTATTCCCAAATTTCATTTATGCGATGTCAACGAACTCAACCAGGAACTTTCTAAAAACAGCACCTACGCAGAGAAGATGACCATCCTGCGCCAACCATTCTCAGGACAACTCCGAGGTGAAGGCATTGCCCTGTTTAACAATAGTGGTGTTAATGAGCTTGCGGTTCTAATGGGATATGAGGGTGAAGTAACATATAGTAATGAACGTGAAATGTTGCTGGATGTTTGCAGCATCCTGGTCGGCGCCTGTCTAAATGGCGTTGCTTCCCAGTTGGGGATCTCGCTCAGTTACACGGCGCCAACCATTATCACGAAAGACACTACCACTGAAAAATTTTTCAAGCCAGAATCAATCCAATGGCGCTATGCCATGATCATGGAAGTTTGTTTAACACTTGAACAATACGACTTCACCAGCAATATGCTGCTCTTCCTGTCGGAAGAGAGTTTTCCGCCTTTGATGAATAAACTGGATCAGATGCTCGACGAGCTATGAGCACTATGGATGAAAAAGTTTCACATTTAGTAAATATGGCAGTCAGCCAGATTAACGCCGGCATGGTGATACTCGATGCCGACCATAATATAGTATTATGGAATCGCTTCATGCAGATTCATAGCGGTATTTCTGAAGATGATATTAAAGGAAAAAATCTCTTTGATAGATTCCCCGACCTAAAAGGGAGTGGCATCGAAAAAAAAATTGACAGTGTATTTCTATTAAAAAACCTTGCCTTCACCTCATGGGAATATCGTCCCTATCTATTCAAATTTGCCAATACCCATTCAGTGATTGGCGATGAAGAATGGATGCAACAGGATTGCACTTTCTCACCCATGATAGATGAATCTGGCACGGTCACACATATCTGTCTTTCCGTATTTGATGCTACCAACACCGCAACATATCAGAAAAAGCTATTACGAGCGTCAGGCTCATTAATGAAGCAGCGCAACACACTTGCGGAAATAAACAAAAAACTGGAAGAAGCTCAGAATCAGTTATTGCAATCTGAAAAGATGGCTGCCGTTGGGCAACTAGCAGCAGGAGTGGCACATGAAATCAACAACCCTGTCGGCTATGTAAACTCGAATGTCTCTGCACTGGAAGGCTATATAAATGAACTTCTACAGATGCTGGCGGCATACGAAGTATGTGAGCCCGCACTTGACCAAAACAACGCGCTTACTGAAGCGCTTGAGCAGGCTAAAAAATCCATTGATCTTGATTATCTTAAGGAAGATTTGATCGATCTTCTAAAGGAATCGAAGGAAGGGCTGGATAGAGTCAAGAAAATAGTTCAGGATCTCAAGGACTTTTCACATGTGGATGAAAGCGAATGGCAACATGCCGATTTGCATAAGGGGCTGGATAGCACCCTGAATGTGGTCAATAACGAAATCAAGTACAAAGCAGAAGTAATAAAGAACTACGGGGAAATCCCTGAAATCAAATGCCTTTCATCTCAAATTAATCAGGTATTCATGAACCTGCTGGTGAATGCTGCACACGCCATAGAGGAACGCGGCACCATCACCATTTCCACAGGCACCAAAGATAATGGCGTCTGGGTCGAGATTGAAGACACTGGCTCTGGTATTTCGCAAGAAAAACTCCCCCGAATCTTCGAACCATTCTATACCACCAAACCAGTGGGCTCGGGTACCGGGCTAGGCTTGTCACTCTCCTACAATATTATCCAGAAACATAAAGGTATAATTTCTGTCGAGAGTGAACCGAACAAGGGCACCAGGTTTTATATCTGGTTACCCATAGACATTGAATTCGATGATAACTCCAATGCCAATGTTGCATGATCCCAGCAAGAAGCGTCACTTACTTATACTGGATACTATTAATTCAATTCGAAAATTTTTCTCGTTAAAGACAACAACCTGCTATATCCTGTGTCTTTTCATAGTTATGTTTACCCAAAGCACAAATGCGTCTAGCACCTGCCTTTACATCGCTTCATACCATCAAGGTTACGAATGGAATGATGGCATCGCAAGAGGCGTTGACAACGTATTAGCGGGTAAGTGTAAAGTTGACAAATATTTTATGGACACCAAGCGCAACAAAGGTGAAGCGTACTATAAAAAATCAGCCCTCGAAGCCAGGGCATATATCGAGAAAACAAAACCTGACATCGTCATTGTCAGTGATGATAACGCCTCAAAATACCTGGTCATGCCATTTTATAAAGATGCGGCGCTGCCCTTCGTATTCTGCGGCATCAACTGGACCGTAGAGCCCTATGGCTATCCCTACAAAAATGCCACCGGTATGATTGAGGTAGCCCCCATTCGGCCCCTGCTGAAAGAGATTAATAATGTTTTAACATCCACCTCCTCGGGCATCTATCTCTCTGCCGATGTGCTAACAGAACATAAAGACTATGAACGCTATCGTAAAATATACGAGCGAGAAGGCATCACGCTTAAAGGTGTATTTGTCAAGAGCATGGCAGAGTGGAAGAAAGAATTTATTGCAGCTCAATCTACAAACATTGATTTTATCATTCTAAACAACAACAGCGGCATCAATGACTGGAGTGAACAGCAAGGAAGAGATACAGCCCAGGAATACTCAACCGTTTTCTCTGTCACCAACTATGACTGGATGATGCCCTACACCATGTTCGCCATGACTAAGCTTCCCGAAGAACAAGGTGAATGGGCAGCAGCTGTGGCACTAGACATTCTTGATGGCGCAACACCGGACAGCATTCCGATTGTAGCAAACCGAAGATGGAATATATTTGTGAATACGCAACTACTCGACAAGGCTGACATTAAACTTCCACCTCACCTTATTCATAAAGCGATAAAAACAGGCATGTAACAGTGGCTTTTCGCCTTCCATTTCGAGCCACACTGCCCCTGGCATTTCTGACCAAACCATTCGGTCATCACTCAACGTCACAAAAAATCTATCACCCGATAAGTCCACCCATTGCTTGATAGCGTTGATCAGTTAAATAATCAATCATCTTAGCTTGATAAAATAGTGCTGAGTCGCGCTATAATGCCAGTAGCCCAACAACCGGATACGCTCATGAACCGTGGTTACGCCGTTTTATACTTGATTGCCGCGATGCTCTTTTATTTTGGCTGGAAGAGCCGCAAGGAAAACAGCCTCTTGTCTACAGCACTCCTCACCGCTGCCGCAATTGTGACAATCCTGCTGATCGGCGGTCACTTTGGGCTACTTTAATACAGCTTCACAATCGCCATTCAATGATCGTTACAATCGGACTGGCCGTTGGAAATAAATGCAATCATCCAGCGAGCAATGGTCAGTTCATCGGTCATATTTTGTAATGACTCGACACCCACTTTATAGAGAGCCTCACCCAGCAGTTTACGACGAAACCCCATCAAATCACTGGCATAAGGTTTAGTGAACTCTGGGTGCCCCTGGATCGCAAGAGTTGCGTCATCTAACTGAAACATCGCATTTGGGCAAAATGGGCTACCCGCGATCAGCTCGGCACCCAGCGGCAGTTCAGTTACCTGATCCTGGTGACTTACCAATACGTTGCAGGATTTAAGCGGTGGCTCCATCCACGGTCGTACGGCCGACACCTGCATCGTATGAACGCCAACGCCCCACCCTTTGTCTGACTTCTCCACCGAGCCACCAAAGGCCTGTGCCACCAGCTGATGCCCAAAACAGATCGCTATCAACTTTTTTTCTTCACGTCGCAGTCGGGTAATGAATGCCTGCAACGTCGCAATCCACACCTCATCATCATAGACGCTCGCCTTGCTGCCGGTGGTGATATAGGCGTCGCACTCATCAATATCATCAGGATAGTGCCCTTGCACCACATCATAGACATTGAAGCTAATTGCAGGCGCTACCTGATGAAACAACGACTCGATCATCGCAGGATAATTGCCATGCCTGCCCTGAAACTGTGCCTTCACTGAGTCACACTGCAAAACCCCGATCTTCATCCGCTCACACCTTCAGTACCATCATCGTCGAACTTACCATAGAGTATTTGTATTGCACGCCCTTATTCGATACTTTATAGCCATGTCATACCTATAATGGACAGTCAGTTTGCAATAGGCAAGCTTTCACGACAACAGAAAAAGGTGCCCTCCATGCATGCAAGAGAGGTTAAGAGTGTTGCTGATGCAAAAAATATCGTCAACGAACGCAACATTCGACACATTAAGATAGGCGTCTTCGATGTCGACGGTGTCCTGCGTGGCAAGTACATCTCACGTGACAAATTTCTTTCCGCACTCGACAAGGGCTTCGGCTTCTGCGATGTGGTACTCGGCTGGGACAGCAAGGACCAGCTCTACGACAACGTCAACTACACCGGCTGGCATACCGGCTATCCCGATGCACCGGTACGCATCATTCCAGAATCGTGTCGCGACATCCCGTTTGAAGAAGACACCCTCTTCTTCCTGTGTGAGTTTACCGACAGTGCCGCCGCGCTCTGCCCGCGCGGCCTGCTGCAACGCACTATCGAAAAGGCCAACAGCATGGGGCTCTTCCCTAATGCCGGCTTTGAATACGAATTTTTTATCTTCGATGAGACACGTGAATCGGTGCGCAAAAAACAGTATCGCGATCTAACCCCACTGGCCCCGGATTACTTCGGCTATTCGGTGTTGCGCAACAGCGTCGATGCCGAGATCTACCAGCAGATTCTCGACCTCGGCGAGGCGATGGACTTTCCGATCGAAGGACTGCACGAAGAGACCGGCCCCGGCGTCATGGAAGCGGCGATCGCCTATGACGAGGCGCTCGCCTCTGCCGACAAGGCGGCGCTATTCAAGACCTTCACCAAGATCGTTGCACAACGAGCAGGGCTGATGGCGACCTTCATGGCCAAGTGGTCACCGGAATGGCCAGGGCAAAGTGGCCACATTCACATCTCACTCAATGACGCCAACGGCGTAGCGCTTTTTTATGAGGCCGATAAACCCGATCATATGAGCGATATCATGCGCCACTTCGTTGCCGGGCAACAGCAGTTCATGCCGGAGCTACTGGCGATGATCGCACCAACGATCAACTCGTACACACGCCTGATCCCCGGCTTCTGGGCGCCAACCGTCGCCACCTGGGGGGTCGAGAATCGTACCTGTGCACTGCGCGTGATCCCCGGCAGTGCCAGCTCGCAGCGGGTCGAATATCGGGTTGCCGCAGCCGATGCCAACCCTTACATCATCCTCGCCGCTGCACTCGCCTCTGGTCTCGCGGGCATCGAGCAGAACCTTGAGCCGGATAACAAGGTCAGCGGTAACGCCTACGAACAGGCCTTCCCCTCCGAGCGCCAGCTACCCACTACATTGTGGGAGGCGGCACAAAGACTCAAGGACTCGACGATGGCGCGACAATACTTTGGGGATGATTTTGTTGCTCACTACGCTGCCAGCCGCGAGTGGGAAGAGCGCGAGTTCCGCAAACACATCACCGACTGGGAAATGGATCGTTATTTTGAGATTATTTAGGGTACGTTCTCAATGAATACTTTTAAGGTTATCTCACCCATCGATAACAGCTGCTATGCGGAGCGTCCCTATGCAGCAAACGATGAGATCGAGCACGCGCTACAGGCCTCTGCCACCGCGCAGGTGGCGTGGCAGAACACTTCTATTGAAGCACGTCAGTCAATCTGTTTAAAGGCGGTCAGTGCGCTATTGGCAAGAGAGGCGCGCAGCGCCGAAGAACTGAGCTGGCAGATGGGACGGCCACTGCGCTATACCCCCGGTGAAATCAAAGTCTTTGCCGAACGTGCGCGCCATATGATCAAAATCGCAGCGCTCAAACTGGCCGATATCGAGATCGAAAGATCTGCCGAAGCCACCCGACTGATTCGGCGCACCCCGCTCGGCGTGGTACTGTCGATCGTGCCGTGGAACTACCCCTATCTAACCGCCGTCAACTCGATCATCCCGGCATTGATGGCGGGAAATAGCGTGATCATGAAACCAGCCTCGCAAACACCATTAACAGCTGAACGTCTCTTCGATGCCTTCAAGACAGCAGGGCTACCATCCGGCCTTTTCCAGTACCTGTTTATCGACCATGCGACTACCACGAAATTGATCCAGCATGATGCGATCAACTATGTCGCCTTTACCGGCTCCACCCGAGGTGGACATGAGGTCGAAGCTGCCGCTGTCGGTCGCTTCATTGACATTGGCCTCGAACTGGGAGGTAAAGATCCCGCCTATGTGCGCAGTGATGCCGATACCGAACGCGCCATCGAAGGTCTGGTAGACGGCGCATTCTTCAATTCCGGCCAGTCCTGCTGCGGTATCGAACGGATCTATGTGCATAAAGAGCAGTACCAGTCATTTTGTGACGGCTTTATCGAACTGACTCGTGAATATCGCCTTGGAGACCCACTCCATCCGGACACCACACTCGGCCCAATGGTCAATGCCAATGCTGCAACGCGAGTGCGCAATCAAGTCAACGATGCGATCAAACAAGGTGCTACTGCCACTATTGATGAAAAGGGATTCCAGGCAAGTTGTGTCGACAGCCCTTATCTCGCGCCGCAGGTGCTGCTCAATGTCGATCACTCGATGGCAGTAATGCGCAATGAAAGCTTTGGCCCTGTGGTCGGTATCATGCAGGTGGACTCCGATGAGCAGGCCGTTGAATTAATGAACGACTCACCCTACGGCTTAACTGCATCGATCTGGACAGCAGACAGTGACATCGCTCTGACACTCGGCACACAACTACAAACCGGAAGCTGTTTCATGAACCGCTGCGACTATCTCGACCCGGCGTTGCCATGGAGTGGCGTTAAAAACTCCGGTAAGGGATGCACCCTTTCAGAGCTCGCCTATGAGCGACTCACTCAACCAAAATCATTTCACCTGCAAAAATAAATCTGCATCATGACCGACATCAGCAACATGCTCCGCGGCAACTGGAATTATCCCACCACCATCTGGTTCGGCTGTGGCCGCATTGAGGAGCTGCCCAGCGCATGTGTGGCTCTCGGCATGCGACGCCCGCTCCTGGTGACCGATGTAGGACTGGCCCGGTTACCGATGGTAAGCCAAGCGATCGCGCATAATCAAAATAAAGGCATCCCCACCGAGCTCTTTTTTGACATCAAACAAAACCCCAACGGAGCGAATATCGACAAAGGTGTTAAACACTATCGGGATGATGGCCACGATGGCGTGATAGCGCTGGGAGGTGGCAGTGCACTCGATGCCGCTAAAGCGATCGCATTGATGACAGGACAGCAGCGCCCACTGTGGGACTTCGAGGATATCGGCGATAACTGGCAACGCGTCGATAGTGCGGGCATTGCGCCAATCGTTGCGATACCCACCACCTCCGGTACAGGATCAGAAGTTGGCAGAGCCTCATTGATCGTGAATGAAGAGACACATAGCAAAAAGATCATCTTTCACCCAAA
>CALZMY010000058.1 GCA_945788675.1 uncultured Gammaproteobacteria bacterium
CTCCTGAACAATCTCTTCATCAAACTCTTCGATCGCTAGCAGCTCTTTAGTGGGCACATAAGCCACTTCCTCAATACTGGAAAAACCTTCCTGTACAAAGATCAATGCAATCTCTTCATCCACATCAAGGTGCTGCATAAAGAGATTTTTCAGGGCTTCACCTTCAGCCTCGCTCTTCTCTTCTGCCTGCGCCTCGGTCATGATGTTGAGTTCCCAGCCCGTCAACTGACTTGCCAGGCGCACATTCTGTCCACCGCGACCAATCGCCTGTGAGAGATGCTCTTCGCCAACTGCAAGATCCATACTGTGCGCATCTTCATCAACGACGATCGATTCAACTTCAGCCGGCGACATCGCATTAATCACAAACTGTGCTGGATTTTCATCCCACAGAATGATGTCAATACGTTCACCGCCAAGCTCATTCGAGACACTCTGCACCCGTGAACCACGCATGCCAACACAGGCACCCACAGGATCGATGCGCTCATCATTGGCATTGACGGCAATTTTGGCACGCAACCCGGGATCACGTGCGGCACCGAGGATATCAATCAGCCCTTCGCCGACCTCTGGTACTTCAAGCTTAAACAGCTCAATCAATAACTCTGGCGCAGTACGACTGATAAAGAGCTGAGCACCACGCTGTTCGGAACGAACATCCTGCAGGTAGCCACGGAGACGATCCCCTGCACGCACCGCTTCACGCGGAATCATCTCCTCTCGCGCAACCAGCGCTTCGGCATTACCACCAAGATCGAGGATCGCGTTACCACGTTCAACACGCTTAACCACGCCGGTCACCAGCTCACCAATGCGGTCTTTATACTGTTCAACAACCTGCGCACGCTCGGCTTCGCGAACCTTCTGCATGATCACCTGTTTGGCGGCCTGTGCGGCGATGCGACCAAAGGCAACCGATTCAATCGGCTCTTCAATCCTGCCCCCTACCTGAGCGTCAGGCTCTATCTCTCTAGCCTCGCTCAGTGTCAACTGAGTCACCGTCTCTTCGATCTCTTCTGAGTCATCTGCATAGATATTCCAGTAACGGAACGTCTCATAGTCACCTGTCTCACGATCAATAGAGACACGCACAGCGATATCATCGCTATAACGTTTCTTCGTCGCCGTCGCCAGGGCAGCTTCGATGGCCTCAATAATGACCTCTTTGGCAATTCCCCTTTCATTGGAGACTGCGTCAACAACCAATAATATCTCTTTGCTCATATACTGCCTCTATCTCAATCCCGGTATTGGCAAACATGCCGCCACCAATATTCTGCTCATCCCTTATTCCCCAATCAAGCGGGCCTTTTCTATTCTGTCCCACGGCAGGTTGACGATCTCACCGTCGACCTCCAGCACCACCAGTTGCTGATCTAGCTGCACGCCCTGCAGCAGCCCTTTAAAATTACGTCGTCCATCCAGCGGTATTTGCAGTCTAATCTGTACGTTATTGCCGCTAAAGCGCTCAAAATCTTCGAATTTAAACAGCGGCCTGTCAATACCGGGTGAAGAGACCTCCAGCACATAGTGGCCACTAATCGGGTCTTCAACTTCCAGCACACCACTTATCTGGTGGCTCACAGCACCACAATCATCAACGGTGATGCCTTCTGGCTTATCTATATAGATACGTAACAGCGAGTGCTTCCCCTGTGGCAAGTACTCCAGCCCGACAAACTCATAACCCAGAGAGTCCACCACTGGACTCAGGAGTTCCTCTAACTTCGTATGCGCTCGACCCGCCATCTCCCCGCCATGCCTAATAAAAGGGCTAAAAACAAAAAATGGGCACAAGGCCCACTTTCAAAAAACTTCTGTCTGATGCCAATCCACATGGCGCCAAAGTGCCGCTCGTTCAACAAAGCGGCTACTTACCAATGTATAATCAACAACTTACATACATTACCACTTACTCAGACCCATATCCTAACAGCAGCCGTTCGCTGCTCGTGGGGTATTATATGGATGAATACCCTTTTTATCAATAACTCTTCCCGCGATATTTCCCTCACCACACCAATCATTTCAATAAATTAGAGAAACTAACCCGATAAAATCAACAATCGGTTAAATAGCGTTAAATATCCCTGGCGCAACGAAAACCAACATCTTCGGAACGCAGTTCCGCCTCGGCAAACTGGCGTGCGGCACCGCGGAAAAACATACTCAACGCATAGTGGCCTACACCGCCACCGCCGCCACGGATGACCTTGTTCTTCTCGCCAAAAAGGTCGCTCTGATAGTCTGAACCCTGATACGGCTGGTACCAGTCGGCAACCCATTCCCACACATTCCCCGCCATATCAAACGCCCCATCCGGCGCTTTGTTGCCAGGATAGGAGCCAATCGGCGCAATCCCCTCCTCCCAGTCAGAATCATCACCGGTATTGGTAATCGTCACATCCCACTGATTGCCCCAGGGGTATTCACGCCCGTCGGTGCCACGGGCTGCGCGTTCCCACTCGGCTTCACGCGGCAGACGCTTACCGCGCCACTGACAATAGACCACCGCCTCCTGCCAGATCACATTGGTCAGCGGTAACAGATCCATCTTTTTTTGCACCTCAGCCATCGCGGCCATCAGCGCTTCACGTTCCATCACACGGGTGTCCATATCGAGCTTGAAATCATTGGCGGCAATCTCACGCAGACGCGTGAGATCCATGCGCCCCGCCTCTTCCATGGTCAAACCATAGCCATTATGGCCCCATAAAAAAGGCAACAGTCGGTCGGTGGAGAGAATAAATTCCTTATATTCTGCATTGCTGGTTTCATAGGTATCGATCATGAACGCACCCAGTTCGCGTGTATGCTCTGGATGCTCATTGACAAACAGCGGCGTGGAAAAACCGTAACGTTCCTGCAACCCCTCATCATCGACTTTATTACTGCCCATGATAAATTCACCTGCGGGCACCGTTACCATCGAGATCGCAGCGGTTGTCGGTGAGGTTTTACCCAACTGCAACTCCTCCTCGCTGAGCATGTCCTGAGGCGCTTTCTTTGCAGAACGCCCTGGTGAAATAGCCGCGATAGCGCTCACAGCACTCGTTGATTTATTTGACGCAACTGCAGCGGCAGAATCCAGTCCCGGATTTTTATCACACGCCAGCAACACGCTACTCGCCAATATCAACAACCACCCTTTTGTGCTGTTCATCACTCTCCCACCTTTGATGCCATAACATCTTTTGCACAACGAAAACCAAAGGTATCGTTTTTGGTACGCTTCGCAAAAAAGGCACGATTGAACAGCGGTGCCGAGATGCCACATTTATAAAATGAACAATCAAACCATGAGCCACCCTTGAGGGTTTTATAACGCTCACCATAACTCTCTGAAGATACTTCATTACCCGGATACGAGACATACCAGGAAGCCGTCCACTCCCAGACATTACCCGAGGTATCATACAGTCCATAAGTACTCACACCCTCTGTGAATGCACCCACAGGAGTGGTGTCTCCCCCCTTTCCTGCCGCGCGCCAACGCACCGGGTTGTTACTCTTTTTGGGATCAAAAATTTCGCCCCACGGATAGGTACGACCATCACTACTACGTGCCGCCTTTTCCCACTCTTTATCGCTGGGTAGACGTTTGTCCGCCCATTCGCAGTAGCCAACGGCATCATCCCAGCCGACAAAAGTAACAGGATGATCGGCCTTACCTTCGGGATAGGTGCGATTTCTGAAATGGGCGGGCGACCGTTTGTTGAGCGCTTTGATATAGGCTTCGTATTGCAGATTTGTCACTTCATACTTATCGATCAGGTAGGCATCAAGATAGACCTCATGTAAAGGTCCCTCATCGGGAAGACGGCCGTTGGTGCCCATCATAAATGTTCCCGCCGGGATCTCGACCATCTCATTTGGCGCCACCCCAAGACGCGACTGCGTATAGTAAAGCGGCAGCACCATGCCTGCCTCGGCACTCAATTTAAGCTTTGGGTCGACACCCTCTTCACCACTGAAGGAGCGCACAGATGAGAAATCACCCGCGTTAATCTGCTGCTCGGTATGACATTGAGCACAACTCGCCTGCGGCTGCGCCAGCGCCTTTAGCAAATCTATAACGCCTTCTTTGTGACAACTGATACACTGCTTATCCGAATGCAGATGATCTTGCGGACGTTCAGCCGCCAGCAGCTGCGCACTCAGCAACAGCAGCAATAATCCCAACGCAGGAAATGACATCGTAAAAGATCGAATCACAGATTTTTCGCCAGCAACCCCAACCCATAATCAACACCATCATTGGCTAACGGGATCTTAACTCGATAGCCGCTACCCGGCACTTCTGCAATCGCATCACCATGTTCATTGCGCATCTCAGCAAGCGTAATGGTACGCCCGCCGTGCGGCAGGATCAGCTCCAGCACATCACCCACGGCAAATTTGTTTTTAACCTCCACCTCGGCCACCCCCTCGGCGGCATTGTAGTGAGTAATCTCGCCGACAAATCGTTGTTTCAGATTGTCAGAACGATTCTGCATATAGTTCTGATACTCCTCGCTGTGATAGCGTTTAAAAAAGCCATCGGTGTAACCACGACTCGCAAGATTTTCGAGCACACCGAGGTGGCGCTCATCAAAGGCGCGCCCAGCGAGCGCATCATCGATGGCATGGCGATAGCTCTGCGCAGTGCGCGCAACGTAGTAATGAGATTTGGTACGGCCTTCAATTTTGAGGCTATCGATCCCCATCTTCACCAGTCGCTCGACATGCTCAACCGCACGCAGATCCTTAGAATTCATGATGTAAGTGCCGTGTTCATCCTCTTCAATCGGCATCAATTCACCAGGGCGCTCGGCCTCTTCCAGCAGATAGACCTGCTCCTCGGCCGCTGCATGTTGCGGTTCCGGTTGACCAATGGCCACTGTATCACCCGTGATATCGGTCTCTGCACCTTTCACATCATACTTCCAGCGGCATGAATTGGTACAACTTCCCTGATTGGCGTCACGGTGATTGAAATAACCGGAGAGCAGACAGCGGCCCGAATAGGCGATGCAGAGTGCGCCGTGGACAAAGACCTCCAGCTCCATATCGGGACACTGCTGACGAATCTCTTCAATCTCATCAAGTGATAACTCGCGTGACAGAATAATGCGCTTCAATCCCAGTGATTGCCAAAACTTCACCCCAGCATAATTCACCGTATTGGCCTGCACCGAAAGATGCACAGGAAGATCAGGCCAGCGTTCGCGCACCTGCATAATCAGGCCAGGGTCGGCCATGATCAACGCATCAGGGTTAAGCTCAACCACTGATGTAATATCGTCCATAAAGGTTTTCACCTTGCTATTGTGTGGCAGCACATTGCAGGCAAGATAAAAACGTTTACCAGCGGCATGTACAGTTTCAATGCCGGTGGCGAGGGTTTCGTACTTGCTAAAGTCATTATTGCGCACCCGCAGGCTATAACGCGGCATGCCGGCATAAACCGCATCAGCGCCATAGCCGATCGCATATTGCAGGTTTTTCAGGGTACCCGCAGGCGCAAGCAGTTCAGTTGTTTTCATGTCAGGGGGTGAACATTTAAATTAAAAAAGACAAAGACTATAAATAACCAAAATATCAATCAGGGCATTCCAGAGAGATATTAACTTGATCAAGCGAGCATCAAAACAGGCTGACGATCAACCTCAAATTACAGGTGGATGACTCGCCAACCCACCACAACCCATCAGAGATGGTTATTTGCCCGCTTCCTCTTCTTCACGTGCTGCTCGCTCCTCACGCTCTTTTTTTCCAATCTTCACAGCCAGAAAGAAAGGCACCACGATCACCAGCAGGATCGCCAGGCTAAGCCCCACCCCACTACTGACCGCTCCAGATGATAACTTGATCAGCAAGACGATAATCGCAAATGCGCCAATACAGTAAATCGCTACGTTCATAATATTCAATCACCCTTGTTTATAAATAATATCTGGGCTGGGTCGTGATCTGATCACAATCCAGATAAAACCAGACTAGGCCAACCACACTCTCGAATGTGGCGCCCCTTCCGTCACCTTAATCGTCTCCAGCACCGTATTATCTTCGCCATCGATAATCACCAGCGCCCCCACTTCAGCGTTAGATGAAAATACCAGCTGCGTCGCTTCACCTTTCCCATGGAAGGCCAGTGATCCCGATGATGTGCCGAGTGCTAGCTCTGCCGCCAACGTAATCTTAGGCAACGTGGCCAGGTCAAAAATCAATAATGCATCACTCTTCAGGTTAGCCGCCTGCCCCGGGCTACCAGAACTGCTGGTCGTCAAATAGAGTTTGCTACCAGCACGGTTAAAGTAATATTTACTGATGTAGAGATCCGGCAGGTCGACCGTATCCAGCACCTGATGAGTAGCCGCATCCATCACCGTTAGCCTGGCCACCACATGCTCTGGGTCAGATTTACGATCTGCGCCGCGCCCAAAGATATAACGTCCGCAAGGGGTTACAAACAGGTTACTGTGTCCTTTAAACGCAATACGTTCTTCGATTTCATTGGTCACAGGATCAATTACGGCAATCGTACCGTAGCCGTTATTCAGATTGTAGAGTTTTCCTGAAATCTTCGAATAGACCAACCCGTGAGGAAACGCGTTACAGGGTGCCGAACTGCGGCCATCCTTTTCTTTATCAGCCTCACACAGATCAATGGTCGCGATCACTTTAAGATAGGTCTCTTCATTTTCAGGGTCGTTACCAATCGCCGACACCGTGCCGTCCTGCAGGTTACTGATGTAAGCGGTCTTTGGCACATCCGGCGACTGCTCAGATGGAGAGACAAAACTGGCCTGGTGGTGACCACGACCAACACAAACGGTCGCGAGATGTTTTGCCGAGGCGCTGGCGGTGTTTTCGATCACCGTGACCGATGAACCCTTATCGCCACAATTGACTGTATCGTTACCGCTCTCTTTGTCGCCATCGTTCATGAACCAGTCACAATTTGAATCAGGATCGCTGTAGATATGCGCAGGAAAGGCATCAAGCGGGAAATTGCTCTGGATGCGGATCGATTTGGTCTCAGGATCCAGCAGAATAAAACGGTGTTCTTCGGTCAGGCCGACAAAAATCGGCTTCAGCGCCTTCTCAAGGCCACTCTCCGGCTCGACCCCCAGGCAGTTAATGGTAATCTCGCCATTGCGCCGTTTAACCACACATACCTTACCGGTTTTACGGTCGCTACTGTAATAACCCAGTGTAAAATCAATCCCCAACGCAGCATCACTCATAACACCATCCTACAAAGCCAGAAATACAAAAATATAAACCAGAACCTGCCCAGCAAGCCGATCGCCATCGCGACACGTTATAACACCACGCACAACCCAAGCCAGCGCATAAAGCAGCCGATTATAGCGGATCACACCAATCGAGTGGAAAAAATCTAAATACAACAGCGTACTTGGGGGTAATACACTCATGCCACACGCTTATGCCAGCCTGACGAGTGCCGATAGAGAAGATATCACTTCAAATCAAACGCTTAAAAGGAAGTCATATGACAGAAAAAGCACCCACTTCACCCTCCACCTCAAATGCCCCAGACCTCGACTGGAGCCAGATTCGTGAAACCGTCGCAATGTTGACACTCTCTGTTGCCCGCATTGAATATGCAATGCGCGACGGAAATGACTCAGTTGATACCCTCACCGAGTGGTTCACCGAGATGGTTGGCAATACTCAGGTGATCAATATGGCGGCGCAGGACCTGCCCGAGGGTGAACCTCGTGACACCATCCTCAACAACTGTCAGGCAGTTGATCAGAAGGTGCAATCGGCCATTATGGCGTTCCAGTTTTATGACAAACTTACCCAACGCCTGAGCCACATCTCAGTAATCCTGAAATCGCTCTCTGAGATCGTCTCTGATGCGAACCGCGTCTATAGCCCCTATGAATGGAGTGCCTTACAGATGATGATCAAATCAAAATACACACTGGATGCCGATCAAAAAATGTTCGAGGCGGTTCTCTCCGGAAAATCGGTCGACGAAGTGTTAAAAGAGGCCGTAAAAACAGAGAAAGAAAATGAAGGCACCGATGTCGAACTTTTTTAAACCGATATCATCTAATCAATGGAAGTAACTAAAAAGTAATTACATTATTTGAAGGGTTATAAATCCGTACCCATAACCCTATACAAGCGCTATAGTTAGCCATTCTAACTATGTCATTCAGTGAAAAGGAGGTATTCAATCATGACCAGAAAACTCGGCTTATCCCTGGCTTTCCTGATGATCTTCGCATCCCACGCAGCGGTGGCAGGTGAAGGTCATGGCGGGATCAAGACCATGGCATCAATCCTGTCAGGCCTCAACCATCACCCCAGCAGTGCTGAAAAGAAACAGCTACAAATGATTGTCAATGACAGCCATGCATCCGCACATGCCCAAACATTGGCACAGGCGATGATCAACCTCGACCATAAAGTGAGTGGTAGTGATAAAGCAAAATTGAAAAAGATCGCCAAAGATTCCAGCGCATCTGAAAACGAGCGTGAACTGGCCAACATCTTGCTTAACCTCAACCACAAAGCAAGTTCAGATGACAAACATAAACTGCACGCAATGCATTAATTAAAAACGCCTCGGGTGATCATCACCCGAGGCGTTTCACTTGTATCAACTCTCTAACCGCACGCACCCACCTCACTTAATCGTCCTCCTCTCCACTCTCTGCCTTAAAGCATCGTTCATTTCAGTAAAGCTTTTAGAAACACTCCATCGGATGAAAGGCCAGCAAAAGTAAAGCAGCACACCTCGATAACTTTCGCCTTGAGAGAACTTAACCTTGTTATCGGAGATGGGCTCAATGACAAAGTAGTGTCGACCATCAAGTATATTTCGGGCAAGTGTTGTACCGATCCATATCATCTCCCGTGGTGGATGCAACTGTTTCAGCAACAGCTTGAAATTCATCTTTACACCAACAGGCGGTTTAATCGTAACAAAAATCTTTTCGCTCGCCTCAACAGGGCCAGAAATCGCCACAATAAATGGGTTCCAGTCAGCATACGCCTGAAAGTCAGTCAGCACATGCCAGACTTGCTCAGTAGGCGCATTGATCTCAATGTGAGTGTCTACCGAACGGGAAGTGATCAATCCCGCAATGCCAATGCTGAAAATGAGTAAACAAATGATCTCAAACCACATCGCAACGC
>CALZMY010000059.1 GCA_945788675.1 uncultured Gammaproteobacteria bacterium
ATTAATTACGTCATGTGTCATTGCGAGCGAAGCGTGGCAATCTCAATACTATAAGATTCATCAAGTTAGGAGATTGCTTCGTCACTTCGTTCCTCGTACCACGGCACTTCCTTCGGTCGCCTGACAATTAATCAGAGGTTCCTTAAGCGATTTAATTAAGGACTACCCAACGACAATAACCTGTTTTCGCGAACCTTAAGTAAACAACATCAGTCTTTTTCGAGACAAAAAAGTCACTCGTCAGGGCACAACTACAGGCTCCCGAAGCGTTGCGCTCCCGGGCTGTACTGCATAACGGCAGACGAATTAATCAGGAATAACTAACCGCACCACCATATCTGGATCTTTATCTGGAGGATCTTTATCTGGACACCCACGGCAAGGATTATTTCTACTCTCCTATGGGACTATTAGCCCCCATTAGAGAGTGTGCGTCAAATCGGGGTAGGCTCAATTTGACCCCTTTATCTTTTTATCTTTCTTTTATCTTTTAATTGTGCAGAAAGGTGACATTCAGAATCTACTTGCGATCAGCTGCACTCCAAACGAGTCATTCAGATGCATACGGGAAACAATAGTCTATCTACTCATATCCCCTGTAAATGATCCCCAGTCTTCCCTGAAGAATTAAAGCTTAAACATTCCATGCCGACATTCAGCATTATTCACCAAGATCAATAAAAAACGTAGGTGTCATATGGAAATACACTTTATAAAAGCCAAAAGGATTTTAGCTTTCATACTACTCGCCCCGATATTCCTGAGTATCTCCGCATGTAGCAATGGTTCTTCAGGAAGTGAGCCCTCAGATACAACCGCACCAGTAATCACCACGCCCGCTGACCTGTCTGTGGAAGCAAGCTCGGGCAGTGGAGCAGTGGTCACTTATTCCGCTTGCACGGCCAGCGATGCCGTTGACCCAGCAGCCTCGATTACTGCTTACAGTCACGCCTCCGGGGCCACCTTCCCAATCGGGACCACGACGGTGACCTGTACCGGCACCGATGCTTCAACTAATACGGCTAATGCCACGTTTGATGTGACCGTTGCGGATACCACGGCACCCACTATTACTCCGCCTGCGGATCTGACCGTGGAAGCCAGCTCCAGCAGTGGTGCTGTGGTCACTTATTCCGCCTGCACGGCCAGCGATGCCGTTGACCCATCACCGTCGATCACCGCCTATAGCCATGCTTCCGGAGATCTTTTTCCAGTCGGTACGACAACGGTCACCTGTGATGCCAGCGATGCGTCGGGTAATTCGGGTAGTGCAACTTTCGATATCACGGTTAATCCCTATACCGAGTTAGACACCAGCTTCGGATCACCGAATGGTTATGTCATTCATGACGCTGCCGCCGGCAGCAGTGAAAATGAACAGGGCTATGGTCTAGTGATTGATGGAAGTGGAAATATAGTCGTCGCTGGTGGATCAACTTCCGGCAACGGCGCACTGTGGCGTTACACCAATTCAGGTGTGCTCGATACCACCTTTGACGGAGATGGTATCGTTATCGCATATAACGGAGGAGGTGCTACGGTTTATGAGCACCCCCGTGACGTGATGATTGATGGCAGCGGTAACCTGGTCGTTGCCGGTCAGGTACAAGTTAGCTCTAAGCTGTTTCCAGCAGTGTGGCGTTATGATAACAACGGCGCTCTCGACACCAGTTATGATACCGATGGCCTGACCTATTTCGATATGTCTGCAACAAATTATGCTAATCCAAATGTAACCAATGCAACAATCGATGGTAATGGCAAAGTAGTGATGGTCGGTTCTGGCTATAATTCGGCATCGACAAGAACCGAAATACTGGTCTGGCGTTTCAATACCGATGGTAGTCTTGATACCAGCCTGTGCACAATTGGATACTGCGTATTTACCTCAGACAAAGCGACTGCCGATGCATCAGGTCAGGACGTGATTATTGATGCGAATAGCAAGATCTTAATTACAGGTGGTATCGCTCCAAGTGACGTAACTCCGGTGGATTGGTACACCGATGTTGCGGTTTTACGCCTGAATAATGACGGGTCATTAGATACCTCGTTTGATACCGATGGAATTGCGACCTATGGTCTTAATAACAAGTATGATGTGGGCAAAGCGATCAAGCTTGATGCTAACAACAAGATCGTTGTGACCGGTCATACGCGTAATCCATATGATAATGTTCTAGTTGTACGTTTTAATGCCGACGGCAGCCTGGATACCGGCTTTGGCACCAGCGGTGCTACACAGTTGGTTGATAGCGGCAGAGATCGAACCAGCGACCTGGTGATAACCGCCGATGGACATATTCGAGTGTTAGGAACTGACGGAGATCTTACGGCAAATAAAGCGCGCCACACCGTCTGGCAATTTAATAGCGATGGCAGCCTGGATACGAACTTTGATGGTGATGGTCTATTTGTGCTCGAGGTGTCAGGAGATGTTGCGACCGGCTCGCTTGATGTGAACGCTGCCTGGGGTGGCATAACATTGGATGCGGATGGCAAAACAGTTGTGACAGGCGCCAGCCACAACGGCACTAACTATGACATGACTATCTGGCGTTTGAAATAAGAGCTGATTTAAATTTTTTATAATAAGTTTTTACTAAAAAATAAAGGGGGCTATTTAAGTCCCCTTTATTTCAGTAGTAACTATTATCTCGCCATGAAACATTTCAAAGAAAAATAAGGGTGTCTCCAGTACTCGTTAAATAGTTGCCCCGTCCACGAAAAACGAAAAAGGGGTCGGTGACAAACGATAACCTTTCTCACCTACCCTTTAAGCCACTTTAGCTTTTTTCTTAACCGGCCTTCCTCTTTTTTCATACCCAACAGATCGATTCAGCACTGCTTCAATCTGTTCCCTAAAACGGTCATTTCCCAAGGCAAAAGGGGTCGGTGACAAACGATAACCTCTCTCATCTACCCTTTAAGCCACTTCCGCCTTTTTCTTAATCGGCCTTCCTCTTTTTTTATACCCGACAGATCGATTCAGTGCCGCTTCAATCTGCTCCTTAAAACGGTCATTTCCCAATGGTGCTGAGAATGTCACCGCATTCCTGATTTTCTGGACCTCATCCGGGTCCAGTGCATTTTCGAACAGTGATCGGTAGTGTTCCCGTCGCTGCTCAAAACCCACACCAAGCGCTATGTAGAGCGGATGGTCTATTATCTGTCTGTTCGGTTCGCCATAAGCATGGTATCGATAACTTGACCAGGGATAGTCACCTGGATGTTCCACCATACCTGCCCTTACCGGGTTGAGCTCGATGTAGCGATAACAGCTCAACAGATAATCTTCTGCATCGACGATACTCCCTTTGTGCCGCCCCTCCCATAGTGTACCGCTGCGTCTGAAACGGTGATTTATGTATTGGACATAGCGCCGACCCACTGACTGCATCACTTTTGATACCCCTGCTTCATCACTGGGTGTCATCAGCAGATGCACATGGTTTGTCATCAATACATAGGCGTGCAGTGCGACTCGATATTTTTCTATTGCCTCCTTCAGCCAGTTTAAGTATTCACGATAATCCTGTTCATCAAAAAAGCAGGCGTCTCGATTATTGC